>NZ_JAESMM010000025.1:0-14183 GCF_017893165.1 Staphylococcus sp. GDX8P54P | reverse complement strand
TTGTTGCTACTTCTTCTGTGCTAGCTTCTTTTGTCAAATCTGAATTGCGATCATTATTATTTACATTGTTTTGTAAATTTAATTTTCCACCATTTTCAGTAGTACTGTCAGTGTTTTCTGCTGCTTTAGCTTCTTCGCCTGCCCCAAATAATAATGATGCTCCTATAAGAATTGAAGCTGTGCCTACGGTGAATTTTCTAATGGAGTATTTGTTTAGACGATTAGGTAAGAAGTCTACCTTTTTCTTAATTGGCCCTTGTCTTCTTTTGTCCATATTTTCCTCCTAAATTTTATTATCATTAATATATTCAACTTCCATATAAATATTAATGAAAGTTCACTTAAATCATATTGCATAATTAAATTTATTACAATACTTTAATTAAAATTACTTTTAATTTTCGTAATAGATAAAAAATTATTTCATTATAACAAAATTCATTAAATATAAAAAATATTTTGCAAAATTTTTTAAAAAAATAACCATAGTATTCCCTAAAGGAAATACTATGGTTACATGCATAATCAGTAAATTTTTACATATTTATTATTTACTTTTCAACATTATTATTTTTGTTTTTACGACGTCTGCCAACTAAGAATAATCCTCCAAGTGCAGCGAATAATGAACCAAATAATGTGCCATTAGTTTGATCATTATTACCTGTATCAGGTAATGCTTTACTATCAGATTTATCTGCTTTGCCATGATTATCTTTATCTGTGTCGGCATCGCTATCTGCGTCTGCGTCACTGTCTGCATCTGCGTCACTGTCTGCATCGGCATCGCTATCTGCGTCTGCATCACTCTCTGCGTCTGCATCGCTATCTGCATCTGCGTCACTGTCTGCATCTGCGTCACTATCTGCGTCTGCATCACTGTCTGCATCTGCATCACTGTCTGCATCTGCGTCACTGTCTGCGTCTGCATCACTCTCTGCGTCTGCATCACTGTCTGCGTCGGCATCACTATCTGCGTCCGCGTCACTGTCTGCATCGGCATCACTGTCTGCATCTGCGTCACTGTCTGCGTCGGCATCACTATCTGCGTCGGCATCACTGTCTGCATCGGCATCGCTATCTGCGTCTGCATCACTATCTGCGTCGGCATCGCTATCTGCGTCTGCGTCACTGTCAATTGGTTCTTCGTCAATGACAACTTCTACTGTGATATGATCTTGTGAACCATCTGGATAAGTTACTGTTACTGGAACATAATATGTGCCAGGATTTTCACCATTTGGTAAACTTTCTGGATCATCCACTGTAACTACTGGCTGTTCTCCTGTCGTTGGATAGTTAGGAACAGTTACCGCTCCTGTTACATCACCCTCAGTTGTTGGTACTCCATATGGCTTACGAACAACATCACTTGTTGGTTCATATTTAGTAGCAGTAGCTGCTGGTTTTTTACCAGTTGTTACTGGTACATCAATATGATCTACTGTGCCATCTGGATATGTCACTGTTACTGGAACATTTACTGTTCCTGGTGTAGTTCCATTTGGTAAATTATCAGGATTATTAACTGTGATTACCGGTTGTTCTCCTGTTGTTGGATAATTAGGAATTGTTACTGAACCAATTACATCATCTGATGTTGTTGGTGTTCCATAATCATGTTTCACTCCAGTTGTTACTGGTTCATAAGTGACATTGTTATTAGCAGGTTTTTCTCCTGTTGTCACAGGTACATCAATATGATCTACACTTCCATCTGGATATGTCACTGTTACTGGGACATTTACTGTTCCTGGTGTAGTTCCATTTGGTAAATTACCTGGGTTATTAACTGTGATTACTGGTTGTTCCCCTGTTGTTGGGTATCCAGGAATTGTTACTGAACCAATTACATCGTCTGATGTTGTTGGTGTTCCATAATCGTGGTTTACACCATTACTTGTTGGTTCATAAATCACTTTATCTTGTGTTGGTTTTTCTCCTGTCGTAACAGGTACTGTGATATGATCCACACTTCCATCTGGATAAGTTATTGTTACTGAGACATTTACTGTTCCTGGTGTAGTTCCATTTGGTAAGCTATTTGGATTATCAACTGTTACAACTGGTTGTTCTCCTGTTGTTGGGTATCCAGGAATTGTTACTGAACCAATCACTTCATCTGATGTTGTTGGTGTTCCATAATCATGATTTACACCTTCACTTACTGGTTCGTAAATTACTTCGTCAGGTGTTTCATCGTCTTTAGTAACAACAGTAACTGTCACGTGATCTTGTGTGCCATCTGGATATGTCACTGTTACTGGGACATTCACTGTTCCTGGCGTTTTACCGTCCGGTAATGTACTTGGATCGTCAACTGTGATTGTTGGTGTTCCTTTTTCTGATGGATAATCTGGAATTGTTACTGCTCCTGTTACATCACCCTCAGTTGTTGGTGTACCATAATCTTTTGTGACTTCTTCTGTTGTTGGTTCATATGCATCATTATCTGCTTGTTCGTTTGTTGTTACTGGTACTGTCACATGATCTTGTGTGCCATCTGGATATGTCACTGTTACTGGGACATTCACTGTTCCTGGCGTTTTACCGTCTGGTAATGTACTTGGATCGTCAACTGTGATTGTTGGTGTTCCTTTTTCTGATGGATAATCTGGAATTGTTACTGCTCCTGTTACATCACCCTCAGTTGTTGGTGTACCATAATCTTTTGTGACTTCTTCTGTTGTTGGTTCATAAGTTGTTGCATCAGTTGGTTCTCCTACAACTACAGTTACATTCACTGTATCAGTTGTGTCATCCGGATATGTCACTGTCACTGGTACTTCAAATGTTCCTGGCGTATTACCATCTGGTAATGTACTTGGATCATCAACTGTGATTGTTAGTGTTCCTTTTTCTGATGGATAATCTGGAACTGTTACTGCTCCTGTTACATCACCCTCAGTTGTTGGTGTACCATAATCTTTTGTGACTTTTCCTGCTTCTGGTTCATATACTTCATTATCTGGTTTTGCAATAGAGAATGAATCAATTGCTAATGCTGTAGTTAATGATGATGTAGAAACACCTTGTTTAAATACTGCAGATGAGAATATATTTGAACTTGTTGCATCTGCTGGTACTGTTAAAGGTACTGAACCTACTGTTCCATCTTCTGCAGAAGTTACAGTAACTGGATCTCCGATTGCTTGACCATCTTTGAACCATTGCACTTGATATTCACGATTTGGTAATAAACCGCCTGTTCTAGATTGTGCAGTATCACCTGGTCTAGCTAATTCATCTGTTGAGTTATAATTCGTGATGTCGTGCATTGGTTGTGGTGCTAAAAGTGCAAAATCTACACCTGATGTATTATATGAGCTTTGAGCACTTGGTCCAATTGGTAAAATATCATCACTAAGTCCTTCAAACATGTTAGTTTGGAAATTATTACTCCAAATAGCATAGTCTTCAACAAGCGGTGTAACATATACATAATCAGAGTTGATATGTCTGTGTTTTTGGCCAATTGTTCCATTCCAAGCCATTAAGTTATTATGTGAAACATCTTTATCAGCTACAACTTTGCCATATTCTTCATCTGAGATAGTTTTAGAAATGCTTGTACCTGAATTTTGTTTATAAGCACTAATACCATAGATACCTTTGAACGGAATGTAATAATCACCGTTAGAATCTACATTTGCTACAACAGTTTCAGCAATGTGTGAACCCACACCATTTTCTGCTTCATAATCAGCGATAATTTGTGCTTGTGCAGCTTTGAAATCATCTAATGTATAACCACTGTGTTCATTTTTCCAAGTATCAAATAATCTAGTTACTTCGTCATTTACATATGATGCAGCGACTTTTGTATTAGTTGCATTAACATCCCAAGTATCTTTACCCCAACGTCTTGCATCAGAGCCATTAGGATCTCCGTTTTCATACCATACGTTACCGCGAATTGTACCGTAATTACCTGTATTTTCAAATTGGCCATTTGAAGTACCAGATGTTGTACGTTCATTTTCTGGTTTTAGTAACCAATCAACATTATTATGTTTTTCTTGAAGTACAACTTGTGAGTTAACAATTCTATTAACTCCTGCTGTAAAGTCCCAAGATTCATTTTTTCTAGTTAAACGATCATGATAACCATACATTTGGTCGCCATGTTTAACAACATCGTATTTAGATGGATCTGGATTTTTAACCCAAGTTCTTATAGCGAATTTGGAGTCTCCTGCTAATTTAAATTCATAAGAATTGCCATTCTCATCTGTAACTGGTTTGGATAAGTCAAATGCAAATGAACCGTCTGGATTTGTAGTAGTGTAATAAACTGGGGATACAAAACCTTTTCCGTTTACCCATTGTAAGTAAACATTAACTCCTGGTAAAGCTACTGCATCTTTTTGAGAAGAATCTGAATGATTACCATTTCTATAAACCCATGCTTTACCACTATAAGTTTGAGTTTTAGTAGCATCACCTGGTGAGTATATAGCACTATTTTCTGCTAATTCTTGTAAATCTGACGTAGCAGCACGATCCGTTACCACTGCTCTATTACGTAATAAGTTTCTAACAGGTGTGTTAGAAGTTGTCTTCGTTTTAGAAGATGTGTTTGTAGTATTAGCAACTACAGGAGTTGAATATTGATCATTAGTTGCCGATTTTTCTTTAACTAAAGCAGCTAAAATTTCATTTTCATCAGCTTTATTAACACCTTGTTTATTTAAAACTGATAAAATTTCGTCTTCAGACACTCCTGTTTCATTTGCTACATTTTTAACTTCATTTACAGTTTCTTTTTCTGAAATTGGTTGATTTGTTGTAGTTTCTTTAGTCGCTTCTTCTGTTGAAGGTTGTTCTGTTGTGCTTTCTTTACTTGCTTTCTCTTCTGTTGAAGGTTGTTCTGTTGTGCTTTCTTTACTTGCTTTCTCTTCTGTTGAAGGTTGTTCTGTTGTGCTTTCTTCAGTCGCCTTCTCTTCTGTTGAAGGCTGTTCTGTTGTACTTTCTTCAGTCGCCTTCTCTTCTGTTGAAGGTTGTTCTTGACTTACTTCTTCAGTAGCGTTTTCATTTGTAGTTGATTGTTCTGCACTAGTATTAGTTTCTTGCGTTGAATTTTCTTGTGAAATTGCGCTCTGAGATGTGTTCGATTGATTACTAGCATCTTCTTCAGATGCTTTTGAATTACTTTGATTTTCTCCGCTTTCAGTTTGATTAGTTTCAGCAGCTTTAGCTACATCATGTCCTGCACCAAAGATTAATGTTGCACCAACTAAAATTGATGCCGTCCCCACTGTGAATTTTCTTATCGAATATTTATTTAATCTATTCGGTAAGAAATCTAATCGTTTATTCGGCTTTTTCTTCAAATAACTCACACCCCTATTTTCCAAATTTATTGAGTACAATACTCATACAAAACTTATCACTTTTTGTATATTGTTACAATATATAAATCTGATTTTTTAAAAAAACATTAATTTGTTCATGCTAAATAACTTTAGAAAATTATATACCTTTTTTATATTATTTAAAAATTTTAATTTTGATATTCATTTACTAGAAAATCTAGCGTCATACTTATTATTACCATAATTAGCATTTAAAAAACTCGCAGTTACACACTACGGGTTAATTTCATACATTTTTTTCTTAGTTATTCTTTTGATTTCGCTTTCTACCTAATACTAGTGATGCTATATCTACAATTCATGTTTCGAATAACACGCCATTTTTCTATTCGTTGTTTCCTGTTTTTGGTAATTCACTATTATCTGGATCCGCATCGCATCACTGTCAGCATCTTTTTTATTAGAATCAGACTTAATGAGCACACTTAGTAATGCTCTATTATCAACTTGATTATAGTCAATATTAATGTTTTTAACATTTTCACTTGCCTCTTCAATTGAACTACTAGTATTCTCAGCTACAAAATTTGTTAATGATTTTTCTTTTTTCAATATTATAAATAGTATTATTTAATTGTGTCTCAGTATTTTCAAATGATATATCTAAACCTGTTGTATTAACTGTCTTAGTATCATTATTAGAAGTATTATTTGCATCTGTTGCTACATTTTGTTTTGTAGTGTCAATTTGTTCTGGTTTCACTTGTGATAATGTAGCACTCTCGGATGTTTGAACATGACCTTTTGCTTTTACATCTTGCGCTTCACTCGTATCTATAGTTGTGGAAGCTTGATCTTTTTCAGCTGCTTTTGCTTCATCATGAGCACTTCCAAAGATTAAAGCCGTCCCTACTAATATAGATGCTGTCCCTACTGTGAATTTTCTAATTGAATATTTATTTTGTTTATTCGGTAGAAAATCCACTCTCTTTTTTTGTTTATTTTTCAAACAGACCACTCCCTAAAAGAATTGTAAATCGACCTAATTTAACTGTTTATTTAATTACTTAAATTTAAAAACTAATTAAAAGATGAATATAAATACATATAATTAAGTTCAAAAAATTATCTTTTGTATTGTAATCTATATAATCGTCTGAAATATTCTTTTTAAAACAATAAAAAAAGAACGATAAAAAATCGTTCTTAAAAACTAGTTTCTACTATTATATATGTGTACTTCTAGATAATTAAATTTTATTTTAAATGTTCATAGGGACTATTATTCACAAATGATACAATTTGGTCTACAAATAATTTTGCGCGCAACTGAAATTGGTCATCATCAAGATACAATGTACCATCTTCAAGTTTACTGTAATCTGAATCGTGTGTAGCAATTTGTGTCGGTACCGCGATACCTAGTAAACTGCGAACAATGACACGTAAATGTGATAGTGGTTCTGAACTAACAATACCACCACTATTGCCAATTAGCCCTACTGGTTTCATTTTAACGTAATCCATATTGATATGATCTAATGCATTTTTAAGAATGCCAGAGTAAGAGCCATGATAATTAGGTGTGCCAAGTACTAAGAAGTCTGCTTCCATAACTTTAGTTTGAAAGTCTTTTGCATTTGCTTTAATTTCTTCTGTTGAATGGGTTGTTCCTGAAAAGTCTAACTGATTTAAAGGTCTTTCTGCTAAATCAAATATATCAACATCTAAATCATGTGTATCAAATTGACCCACTAAATATTTAGCAAGCGCATTCGTATGTGAGCCTACTTTTGCACTACCAACAATAATAAGTCCTTTCATTTCTTCTAAACACCTCTTAATATTAATTATTTTCTTCTTGTAATAGTTTCATAATGGCTTTACCTACACCGCTATTTTCGTTAGTATCTGTGACATATTTAGCAACGGCTTTTACTTCAGGCATTGCATTTTCTACTGCCACCGGATAACCTACACGTTCTAACATTGACACATCATTTAAATTGTCACCTAATGCCATAACGTCTTTTAAATCAATATTTAATTGATCTGCAATAGATGTTAACGCTATTCCTTTTTGAGCATCAGAATGAGTAATTTCAAGGTTACCACGTGATGAAGATGAGATAGCTAAACTTGAAATTGCTGAGAGTTCTGCACCTATTTTATTTATTTTCTCTAAATCTGGATTAAAGGCAAGGACTTTCATAATTAGTTCGCCTGGAATATTTTCAATTTCCTCATAACTATTTACAACTTTCAACGTCCCATTATCTATACGTTTTTGAATGCCGTTTTTAATCTTTTCAACATCCGCTTCTTGTCCTGCTTGTTTAGCAATATCTAAATATATATCTAAATCTTTAGTAGGATCTTCTGTGTAAATCCCTCTATTAGTGTAAATTTGATAGTATACATCTTCATGGTTCAAGATGGATTTTATGCGTTCCACTAATTCATGATTTAAGTTAGAGGTACTCATAATATTAAACGATTCATCACGTACTTCTGCACCATTTAAACAAATGTATGGCACACTTAAATCTGTTTCAGCTACAGGTGTATTCGCTTCATAGAATGCACGACCTGTCGCAATGGCAACTGTTATTCCTTGTGATTGTGCAAATTTAATCGCATCAACATTTTCTTGTGAAATTTCATGTGCAGCATTTAACAATGTGCCATCCATATCTGTTGCTATTAATTTAATCATACAGTTACCTCGTTTCATTATCTTAATTAAACGCTATTTATTTTGAAAAGTATCACCTGAAAGTTTTTAAACCTCAATTTTGACACCACATTCACGTGTATTATTTTAACAAATATAAAACAATTTGTACGCTTACTTGTTCGTTTTAGACTTCTTTAATCGTAATTCTCGAAAGAAGTTACGTAATAGATCTCCACATTCTTGTTCACGTACACCACTAACCACTTCAGCTCGGTGATTAAAGCGTGATTCTACTAATAAATTCATCAAACTACCACCACATCCACCTTTAGGGTCAGAAGCACCGTAAACCACTTTAGGAATTCTACTCATCACAATAGCACCTGCACACATGACACAGGGTTCCAACGTTACATATAAGGTGCAACCTTCTAAACGCCAACTTCCAATGGTATTAGACGCTCGTTCAATCGCTATATGTTCTGCATGTGCAGTCGGAAGCTGTGCAGTTTCTCTTAAATTATGTGATCGTGCTATAACTTCATCATCTTTAACAATAATTGCACCTATTGGTACTTCTCCGATATTTTGTGCTTTTTTAGCTTCTTCAATCGCTAATTTCATGTAATATTCATCATTTGCCATGTGTGTTATACCTCACTTATGATACAATACTCATTGTCTATTTTAACATTTGGAGATGTGATTATGAACAAACCATTTATCGCAATTGAGGGCCCTATTGGTGTAGGTAAATCCTCCCTAGCTCATAAGCTTAGTCAGTCATTAAATTACTATGAAGAAAAAGAAATAATTGATGAAAATCCATTTTTGTCTGATTTTTACGATGATATCTCTAAATGGAGTTTTCAAACTGAAATGTTCTTCCTTTGTAATCGATACAAACAAGCGAAAGATATCGCAAAAATGACACAAGGCGTTGTTAGCGATTATCATATTTATAAAAATAAAATATTTGCCCGTAACACTTTAAGTCATCATGAATTTGATAAATTTGACCGCATTTTCGATATTTTAACAGAAGATCTTGAAATGCCTAACATGATTATTTTTTTAGACGCAGATTTGAATGTTTTGAAACAGAGGATCGCTAAACGTAACCGTAGTTTCGAGCATCATATCGAAGATAACTATTTATTGAATTTAAAAGAAGATTATTTAACATTTTATAATGCGATGAAGTGTGAAGGTGCGAATGTTGTCTTAATTAATACAAGTGATATTGATTTTGTCAATAATGATTCAGATTATCAATCCATTTTAGAAAAAATAAGACCTATGATAGGAGCAATTGAAAATGAATAATTACAAAGTACCTCAAAATGCAATTATCACTATTGCTGGTACAGTTGGTGTTGGTAAATCAACATTGACACAAGCGTTAGCCGACAAACTGAATTTTAAAACCTCTTTTGAAAATGTTGATCATAATCCTTATCTCGATAAATTTTATGATGACTTTGAACGTTGGAGCTTTCACTTACAAATCTACTTTTTAGCGGAGCGCTTTAAAGAACAAAAGCGTATGTTTGAATATGGTGGTGGATTTATACAAGATCGTTCTATTTATGAAGATGTAGATATTTTCGCGAAAATGCATGAAGAACAAGGTACTATGAATGAAGATGATTTCAAAACCTATTCTGAGTTGTTCAATGCTATGGTAATGACACCCTACTTCCCTAAACCTGATGTATTAATTTATCTTGAATGTGATTATGATGAAGTCATTGAACGTATCAAAGCACGTGGTCGTGATATGGAAATTAATACAGACCCAGAATATTGGCAAAAATTATTTAAACGCTATGAAGATTGGATTAATAACTTTAATGCTTGTCCAGTAGTACGTGTAAATATCAATGAATATGATATTCACGAAAATCCTGACTCATTAGATCCAATTATTGATAAAATCGCACATGTCATTAATACGTACCGTAACGTAGATAATCGATAATATCTAAAAACGCTACACAATATTGAAATCCTTGTGTAGCGTTTTTTAATTTATAACCTTATTTATTTTCACTATATTGTTTTAAGACTTCGGGCACACTTACCGCTGTATCTATAATCACATCAGCGTCGACTAACTCTTCTTTTTTAGCAATGCCACTCAGTACACCAATTGCTAAACCTAATTCAGCATTTACCTTTGTCTTCATATCATTATTCGTATCACCAACAATCACTACATCTTTAGGTTTCACGTCATAGTGATCAAACAATGGATTAAGTACTGCCGGATTGGGCTTTTCAGCAGCATGTGTTTCTGTTGAAATCACTAAGTCAAATGCATCTTTTGAATTTGTATCTTCTAAAAACTGCAAGACGCCTTTTCTAGAATCACTTGTAACAATACCAATTTTATAGCCGTCTTTTCTCAATGATTGAATCATATCGTATACACCATCAATCCAGTTATTCTCTGGCACACGCGTATCGACAAGGGATTGACTTGTATTACGTGTCCAAGTTGAGACATCTTTACCAACAACGTTATTGAAAGCTTTAATCATTTCATCTAGTGAGCCTGAACCCATCACAGAATCAGGAACAATTGCATCATCAAGAATACCCAATTGTCGATGCGCAACTTCTTTATCAGCGACTGGGTATTCATCTAAAAGACTATCTACTAATCTTATGCCGATTTTCTCCCAACTCTTGTCAAACTCAATTAACGTCCCGTCTTTATCAAATAATATCCATTCCATTTACACAACACTCCTATAATTCGTAACTTTAATTCTTCTATTGTAATACAGATTTTCGTTTTAGACTTAATAGAACGATTTACAATTCCATTTTCCAATTATTCAGTATATGTATCTGTTAGACGTTTATCCTGGTATATAACCATACCAGTTTTCAATTTTTTAAATCCCGCTTTTTGATAAAAATCTAAATTACCAATAGTTGATATTAAATGTATGCATGAAACTAAGCCTATTTCATCTAGAAGGCGTTCGAGCATACGCATACCAATTTGTTTATTTTGAAAATCTTTGTTAACTACAACATCATAAATGGCTGCATTGAATACACCATCTGATAATGCCCTAGCTACGCCAATGACTTTATTATCATAAATAGTTAAGACGACATGAGTACTATTACGGAAAATCTCACATATCGCCTCTTTGTCATGTTTTAACCAACCAACTGATTGATATACTTCATAAATTGAATCAATATAGCTTTCATCGAAATAAGTAATTAGCTTAAACGCCATGCAGTCCCCCCTAAATGGTCTTTTTCTATATACTATACACTTTTTTATAGGTTTTAAGTCTTATAAATAAATGCGTCTCAATACCGATTTCTTTATCACTTTACTACGTTAAGCTAAATAAAAAGACAACAGGTGCAACTAATGAATATATTATTTAACAAATCTAAATTAAACATCTTGTTTATTTTGAGTGTGTTGGCCTTCTTAACAATTATATTAGGAATGAAACTGCACATGCTATTAATCACTTTTGTAGATCAAAGTGCTTTCCATTGGTTTTTAAACTCATTCGGTGATCCGCAAATGAATTATCACGGAAGCTGGTTTAATGATTATATGACTATCGTCGCAACTTATGGAGACATACTACCTTTCGTCATTTTAACCATCCTAATGGCACTTATAGTATTTCTAAAGCGTCATGTCATATTGTCTATTTGGCTTTTACTTACTGTCGCATCAGGTGGACTAATGGGTATAATGTTTAAGGATTTAATACATCGTGCGCGTCCATATGATCATTTATCAATTGATTCAGGATATTCATTCCCTAGTGGCCATTCTCTTGCCAGCACACTCGTTATAATGATTATTGTGTTATTTTTTATATCTAAAATTCACAATAAGCTATTAAAATGGTCATTAACAATACTATTAACTATGGTGTGGTTGAGCATTCTTTTCTCAAGATTATACTTCCATGCGCACTATCTTACAGATGTTATGGGGGGCGTTACATTTAGTCTATCTTGGGGCTTCGGATGTATCATGTTATATCAACAATTTGCAATGAAGTTGAATCAATTACGTATTTTCAAAAAGAATAAAAATTATCATGTTTTTAATTAATATGGTTATATAAAGTTCACCCCGAAAATTAGATTTCAATCTAACTCTCGGGGTGATGATTATTGTAAAAATAATTATTTAGGTTCGCCATGTACTAAAATACTACTAATAAAGTCAATCGCTTTTTTAATGAAACCGAATACGTCTGTCATTGGATTCCACTCCTTCATTAATATTTAAATTACACTTTTATTGTAAACACCTGAGGATACATTTGGCGTTTATTGCGTAATTGCCTATTAATGATGCGTAGTTGTCTGCTTATATATTTTGATTTGTAGTGTGACGCATTGTCAGTAATTCTTGTACGTAACTGTCTTTTACCTCGTAAACAACAGGATTACTTTTCAACTTAATTAATTTATTTTCATATTTGTTTATGACTTCATTAACTTTATTTCTTGAGTAGCCAACTATGTTTTTTACTTCTTTAATACTCATTCTAGAGTATTTACTTCCAAATATTTTGTCTTGAAGTAATATAAACAGAACATTTAAATCATATTTATTTAATGCTTGTTCATTAAGAGACTGCGTAAGTCTTGTAATGATGTCTGTATTATTTTCAAACGTTTCTATAATATTATTTTGTCCTTCAATAATTAATTGCATCATATCATCAATAAAATTTGTTATTTCACCTTTATTAAAATAATCAGATGCTTCTTGAAATGCTTTATAATATTTATTTTTATTATGATTTACGACGTATGAAAAAGTGAGTGCTGTAAACGAATCCAAGTTATCATTAAGTAATTTGGCTAAAATATATCTTCCCACTCTTCCATTTCCATCGTAAAAAGGGTGTATGTACTCAAACATATAATGACTAGCTAATATTTTATAAATACTGGGTGCTTCAAAATGTTTAATAAAACTTAATAAAATAGTTAGATATTCATAAATTTCTGGTTCATTAAATTCATTTCTATGAACCCATTTACTTTTAGCATTGTCGTAGACACCGATAGAATTTTTTCTAAACAAATTTCCATCTGGTAAATCTTTTTCTAGCATTTCAGAAGCAACAATTGGGGAGTGGGACAGAATTCTTTTAAATTCGTCGTCCCACCCCCGCAAGGATGACTAGAACTAAAAAAGCTTGATTTAAGCATTTTCTCAGTTCAGTCAGCTACTGCGAATTTGCAAAATAGCTTCATTATATTATTTATGTCCCGGACTTGTATTGATTTCAACGTCATCATTTTCAATCATAATATATTGATTTACTAATCCATCAAAACGCTTATTCTCACCTTTTGTTTTGTTCAGTGACGCAGCAATCTCTTTTTTTGTACTTTTTATATTTTCAATTTCATTTGTACTTTGGAGTTCAGTGATTAATAAATATTTAATATATGCTTCATTCGCGACTTTAGGCAATGCTGAGGAAAGTTGCTTAATTCTATCTGAGTTTTTAAGACCTTTTCAAGATTAATGCCTAATGATCGATTTAGAATAAAAAATAGAGGATACTCTACATCTCTTTGTTGTTTCTCGTTCTGAATTGGATGAATAACAAAGTCGGTAACATAACTTGAATAACTATTTAACCGCATATTATATTCTGTTTCTACATTATCCCAACCATACATATGAAAGAGCTTTTTTAATGATTTGTACTCCACATGATACACCTTCTTACTTATCATATATTTAAGCCTGCTTTTTATGATATCAATATTATACATAAGACATTATATATAAAAGTATGATCTTTAATTTGAATAACACCATGCTTAAAATAAAATATTAATCCCTCCAACATGTCTGTACTTTAAACATAGATGAATTAAAGAAACTATAAATAAAACTGATTATATAAAAATGTTTAATTCATATTTTTAATATTTTATGTTATTTTTATATTTATAAACAATGTTAAAATCATTAGTGATCATAGGATAATATATATGCCTAAAGATAAAGCATGCTTTTTTTCGCTAAATATTTAAGTAATCTAATGATTTAATAAATCAAACTTTCTCATACAGTATTTATTAATATATGTCGTAACATTTTTGAATTGTTAAAACACAATAGTTGAGATTTTCATGAAAGGTTGGATAAAGTCCGTATAATT
>NZ_JAESMM010000024.1:1891-53114 GCF_017893165.1 Staphylococcus sp. GDX8P54P | reverse complement strand
CCCCGACTCCCAACTTGCTTTGCTTGTAGAATTTCTTAGTGAAATTCTCTTTGTTGGGGCCCCGCCCGCAAGGATGACTAGAACTGAGAAAAACTTGATTTAAGCGCCTTCTCAGTTCAGTCAGCTACTGCGAATTTGCTAATTAGCATTATTATATTATTTATGTTCCAGACTGTTATTGCTATTAAATCATTAATAACCTGAACCGACTTCTTCCCCGTCTTCATCGTATTCTGTTACATAACCATCATCCGTATCAACGGTATAAGAACCGGCTAAATCTCCATTTTTATCAGTAAATGAGAAGCCCCATTTGCCGTCATCTGTTTTCTCTGGTTCTTTGTATGTGTAAGTGTCCGTATCTAATGTATGACCTTCATATGATTCTACTTTATCAATGACATTGTCACGCGTTACTTCTTCTGAACTTGAATCAGAATCATCGCTGTCACTATCTGCATCCATTTTATCATCGATATAGTTATCAATTTCATCATCATCAAACGTTACTGTGACGTCTGTGACATCATCATCGTCGTCTCCAGCACTTGTCACATTCACTGAATCTGATTTAAACGTTTTACCTTCATATGTGCCTTGTGCATACACCGTTACTTCTTCATCAGGATCATATGGTCCATATGTCTCAGAAGATGTTTCACTTCCAATTTCTTTATCATTCGCATATATTTTTACGTTATTTAACATATAACCACCATCAACGCTAACTGTGAAACGTTTTTGTTTAAATGATTCATAAGCAATATTACTATCACTCATATTGATCATTAACGCCCCTTTGAATTTCTTACCATCAATATCTTTCGTGGCTTTTAAATTGTAATCACCGATTGGGAACGTACCAAGTGTTTTTTCTTCATCTTCAGAAACTGTTGTCGTGCGTTTTTTACCATTATACTCATAAGTAATATCTCCACTACTACTTGGATAAATACTAACGGATTTTTGTGGAACATTAAATGTGTAATTATCAAAGAATAAGAATTTCTTGCCATCCTTAGAAATATTTAACACATTGTTCCCATTAGCATCGACAGACAAATTGTTGAAGCGATTATCTTTAATTTCTTTCGCACTTTGTTCTACATTGCTTCCAACATTATTTAAATCATCTTCTGTTTTAATATAATTTAAATACGCGCGTGCTTCTTCCTGACTTAATTTTTGATCGTTTTGTGTCGTAACTTCTTTGGCTAATGCTTTTTCGTCGTCTTTCTTGATTGCTTGTGCAATATTTGATGCTTGCTTTTCCGGAGAAAATTGATTTTTTAATAATGAAAATGCAACGATTAAAGCGATAAGTAATACAGCTATAACAGCAATAATAATCCACATCTTTTTATTATCGCCTTTACGTGGTTGTTGATCATGTCTAGGGACATAACCTTGCTGATTATAATTATTGTATTCCTGATTTAAATGTTGTTCATGCATATCTTGTCGACGTTGGTTATGCTGATTTTGGTTATGATCATGTTGTGTATTAGCGCTATTCGACTTAGATTGGTGAACAGGCTTACCACAATTTGTACATACCTTCACACCTTCACGAAGCGGTTGCCCACAATTACTACAATATTTCATTAGTAGATCGAACTCCCATCAAATAGATTATTGAACTCACTGATTAAGTTAGCAAAGATTTGGTTAAATAAAGATTCCCCAAAAATCGTTACAAATAAGAAGAAAACAATAATGTAAATAATCACACCATAAAAACTTGAAAAGCGCGTATGATGATTGGCACTATATTTAGCAATCATGTACACACCTGAAATAACAATTAACAAGATGGATAGCATAAATAATGCGCCACCAAATCCATAAGAATTAGCAAACATTAAAATCAATGCAAGTACTAATACTGCGACTGAAACACTATTGATCAATATAAAATCCGACAATACTTTTCTGAATGGAATTGGCTGTCTCACTACTAAACGTGTGATACCATACGTCGCACCTACGATAACCGCTAAGAATAAAATGATGGCTACAATAATCGAAAAGATAATTTGACTCTTAGGTGTCGCAAATAAACCAATTGTTGAAGGTATTGCAATCGCAAGTAACAATGCGATGACTAATAAACCAATAACGAGTAAAGAAAATAACAATTTAAAACTAAATGCTTGTTGGCTTTTTAGAACTTGGTCAGGTGCTGCGAAAGCACTTCTGAAGAAACCTTTACTTTCTTCTGTCACTTCTTTTGCATGTTCACTAAATTGGCTTGATTGTTGTGGTTGTTGATAGTTTGAATACGGCTCGTTGTATTGTTGTTGACTGTGATATGTATGTGATGCGTTGTTGTGAGGTTGTTGATTTGATTGTGGCTGATGCATTTGATGTTGTTGTGTTGTTGAATGATCTTCAGATACATGCTGGTTATCTATCACTTTGTCTTCGTCATTATTACGTTTATCTTGTGTTGTGTTGTTTGTTCTAGATAATTGTTCATTATGATTTGATGTCGTTACGTGTTCTTCTCCCAATGATGCACTTGTATCGTATCGTCGCCCATTCGCCTCTGCATTTGAGATATCTTTCTCAGCAGAATTAACCGTTTGGGACTGTTTATCTATTTTATGGCCACACTCGCCACAAAATAAATCGTTAGGCTCGATTGCACTTCCGCAATTTGGACATTGCATAGGTGTTCCCTCCAATTTTTAATTTTTTAAATCTTCAAAAAGTATATCATTTATTTTGTATTGTTTTCTACATTATTTTAAACTTTCTATCAAAAAAATTATATATTCCAAAAAGCAATATTTCGACATATGCATTTTATACATTTGCCTAAATATTGCTTTGCTTAATATTGAAATAAAAAAGTGGCTGGGACAAAATAAAATGTCTCAGCCTCGTTATCATTTTGGCAGTAGCGGACTGATTTCAAAATGCGCTTAAATCAAGCGTTTTTCAAATCTAGTCATCCATACGGGCAGGGGCCCTAGCAATGAGAATTTCATCAAGAAATGCTACAAGCTATGCAAGTTGGGAGCAGGACAACGAAATTATTTTAATTTTTGTCCCACTCCCAAAACTACTACTATACTCTATTTTTATTTACTCGAATGTACCTGGGTTAAAGCCAGCTTCCCATTTATTAAATGGCCAATATCTTAATACAACTTTACCTACAAGTTGATCTTTATCTACTAAACCAACTTCAGCGAAACGGCTATCTATACTATTTTGTCTGTTATCACCTAAAACTAAATATTTATCTTTAGGGATTTTGTTCTTACCGTCAGCACCATTCACTTGGCTTGTCTTAAATGTACCAGTTAAATACTTACCTTGTTTGTGTTTCTTATTATAATCTAAATACGGCTCTGATACCTTTTTGTCATTCACATATAATTGATCACCTTTGTACTCTACTTTATCACCAGGCGTACCAATCACACGTTTAATAAAATCACGTTGTGCATCTTCATGGAAGACAACAACATCACCATTATCAATGTGATTCAATGTTTTAGAAATTTTACTTACAATCACTTTATTTCTATCTTGAAAAGTCGGATACATCGACGACCCTGATACTGTGTATGATGTGCCGATAAACTTTAATACAATACCTACAATTAAAAGTGCGCCACCAATGGCTACAATCCATTCAATTATCTCTTTTTTCAATTAAACCCCGCCTATCATCTTTTATAAACATAACTTACTTTATCACAAAATCATTGCAAAGTCGTTTCACTCATCTTTAAATCCGGTAACGTTATTACCCTCAAGTTCTTACTAAAGACACCGCATGCTATCATGAGGTCTTCTCTAACATATTGTTAGCCTCATCGTAACAAACCTCTTAGATGATTACTATTCAAGTTATTACATTTAAGTGTGCCTTCTCACTTTTATTTTCAAAAATAAAGTCAATCTTTCATATTCGTAAGAAATAACGACGACTTTGTAAGGTTAGATAAAGGCAGTACTGACGCAATCTTCCTACAATTATAAATGTAATAGAAATAAGGAGTGATGATATTGAAAACCTTAAGAAATACAGTCATTGCAGTCGTTATTATTGCAATTGTCATAATTGGAGGATTATTTGGATTAGATGCCTATTCCAATCAACACCCTAACAATCGTGCAGTCAATGATTGGAATAAATTGAACCCCGTAGCACCAACATATAACTATTATGTTAAGACACAAAAACCATCAAACGTAGAAGTCGTTGATAAGGAAAAAGACTTCTATATCTACCATTACAACCAAACAGGTTACACCAAAGACGGTAAAGCTAAAAAGATTGATTATACAGCATCTAAAAAATTAAAAACGAATCATTACCTAGTTGTAAGTGAAAAATCTCACACTATTACATCATATGAAGAAGTCAAACAATCAGAAATTCCAACTCAAGCAAAAGAAAAATTATAAAACGAACAAGGAGTGCGATGGACATGCCAATTTTAAACGTCAATCATTTATCAAAAGTATATGGAAATAAACAAAAATATAAAGCGCTAAACGACATTAACTTTTCAGTGGACAAAGGAGAATTCGTCGCCATAATGGGCCCTTCTGGTTCAGGAAAGACGACGTTACTCAACGTCATTAGTTCGATCGATAGTATTTCTGGAGGCACTGTCGAAGTAAGTGGCAATGAAATTAATAAGCTGAAGGACAAACAATTAGCACAATTTCGCAAAAAAGAACTCGGATTTATCTTCCAAGATTACAGTGTGTTACCGACGTTAACCGTAAAAGAAAATATCATGTTGCCGTTGTCTGTTCAAAAAGTGAGTAAAGATGAAATGGAACACAATTATAAAGAAGTAACGGAAGCACTCGGTATTTATGATTTAAGCAATAAATATCCAAGTGAAATATCAGGTGGCCAACAACAACGTACCGCAGCAGCACGTGCTTTCGTTCATAAACCATCGATCATCTTTGCGGATGAACCAACTGGCGCGCTTGATTCGAAAAGTGCGCAAGACTTACTCAATCGTCTTGAAGAAATGAATGCACAATTCGATAGTACCATTATTATGGTAACTCATGATCCATCCGCTGCAAGCTTCGCACAGCGTGTCATTATGTTAAAAGATGGACATATTCATTCAGAAATCCACCAAGAACATAAGTCAAAACGTGAATTTTATGATGAAATTATTCAATTACAGTCTGCCTTAGGTGGTGTCGCAAATGACATTTAATCAGATTACACTCAAAAATTTAAAAAGTAATTTTAAAAATTATGCACTATATCTCTTTTCATTAATCTTTAGTATTATTTTATACTTTAGCTTTGTCACTTTGCAGTATACGCATAGTATCAATAACGGTGGTTCTCCAAAAGTGATACAAGAGGGTGCTAAAGTAGGCGCAGTGTTTTTATTTATTACAATTATCATTTTCTTAATGTATGCGAACCAATTGTTTATTAAACGTCGAACACGTGAATTTGCATTATTTCAACTCATCGGTTTAACACGACAAAATATTTTACGAATGCTAGCAATTGAACAGCTTACTTTCTTTATTATCACAGGTATCATAGGTATTTTAGTAGGCATTGTTGGTTCCGAACTTTTACTTAATATTCTAGTGAAAATGATGCATCTAAAAGTAGACGTGTCGATAGGATTTGAATTACCTGCATTAATTCAAACAATAGTAATGCTTATACTCGCATTTATCTTGATTATGTTTCAGAACTACCTTTTTCTAAAAAGAAGAACGATACTGTCAATGATGAAAGATAGTACAAAATCAGAAGCTACTAAATCAAAAATTACTGTTCCTGAACTTATTGCAGGTATTCTAGGCATTGTCATGATTATCTTAGGCTATTACATCTCCACTGAAATGTTTGGCAAATTCCAAGGATTAACGATGGCCTTAGTAACACCTTTTCTCATTTTATTTCTAACTGTTGTAGGAGCGTATCTATTCTTTAGAAGTTCAGTATCTATCATATTTAAATCTCTGAAAAAATCAAAACATGGTCGTGTTTCAATTACAGATGTTGTATTTACATCATCTATTATGCACCGCATGAAGAAAAATGCGATGTCACTAACAATTATCGCGATTATTTCAGCAATAACGGTAACGATTCTATGTTTTGGTGCAATTAGTAAAGCCAATACGGATTATATGATTCAAACATCATCTCCTCAAGACATTAACTTTACTAAATCGCAATCAGCTCAAAAATACGAGCAATTATTAAAACAGCATCATATTCAATATGACACTAAAACATTAGAGGGAAGTAACACGAAACTGCTCAAAAATGATGTATTAAAAAGTAAAACATCTAACGGTATACAAAATGCTGGTGTCATTGTTATGTCAGATGCGCAAATCAAAGGTAACCATGCTACAATTACGAATACACAAGGTCCACTGTCAGGTATGGTAAGTGTTCATACAGATAATGATATGACACTTCAAGGCCAACAGAAAGTGACATTACTTGTAAATCAAAAAAATGACAATGAAGTCATCCCATCAAATGTGTCTATAGGTGGTCCCGTATTAAAAGTGAGTCCAGACGTTTACAATAAATTGAAACTGAAAGATCAATTATTACATCATTATGGTTTCGATATTAAACATCACCAAGACATATCAAAAGCGGAAAAATTAGCTAAAAAAGTGAGTCCAACTGTAGCGCTGAAAAGTGATACAAAACAAATGCTTGATGAAAGTAACGGTATTTTAATGTTTGTGACTTCATTCTTAGGATTAGCATTCCTAATCGCAGCTGGATGCATTATTTATATTAAACAAATGGACGAAACTGAAGATGAAATTAACAATTACCGGATCTTAAGACGTATCGGTTTCACATATACTGATATGATGAAAGGTTTGGCCTTAAAGATATTATTCAACTTTGGTTTACCTTTAATTATCGCGTTACTACACGCCTTATTTGCAGCACTAGTATTTATGAAACTGATGGGAGAATTTTCTCCAACACCAATTATCATTGTGATGATTGTGTATTCACTTGTGTATCTTATCTTTGCTGTGATATCGTTTGTTCACGCAAATCGAATTGTAAAACACGCTATATAATGATTAAGAAGAAAGGATGTTTTTAAATGAATATTAAAGAATTAATTCGTAAATCTTATGAGGATTTATTAAGTTTAAAAGTCAACTGGTTTAATGGCCTAATGTTAGTACTTATCGTCTTTGTCTTGAGTAGTATTGCGACGCCATTTATTGGTGTACCGGTAGGCTTACTTGGTGGCGGTTATCTCTTGAAACGTTATGAAGAAAAACAAGACAATTAATAATCAACAGAGAGATGAATAGAATTCAAAGTGATATTTTTAATAGACCTAAGAAGCATTTCCGCTTCTTAGGTCTTTATCATTGATTATGGTAAAAATTTAAATGATAAATAAATACTCAACCAACATATGATTACAAATGCGCCTACTACAAAGACAAATGATAAGATGCTCGTAATGAGATTACGTGTTTTACTTGTCTGAACTTCATTAGGATCTTGACCATTCATAAATGCAACGATTCGATCGTAATTATCCATACCGTGCTTGTATTTAATTTTGTCGATTTGCGTACTACTATAAAAACCTACAGAAAAAATGACATAGGTAATCGCAACGCCCCACCAACTCAGATAAAATAAAAGTGGTCCTATTAAAACACATGCTAATAACATCCAAACCAACATCATCCACGTCCAAAAATCCATGTCTTTTTTAATAGTTTCATGTTCCATACGTTTCACGTCTCCTTTGACAAGATCATCTAATGAAACATTAAATAAATTACACATCATTAATAAATTATGGATATCTGGATAACTTCTTTCATTTTCCCAATTAGAAATCGTTTGTCTTGAAACATATAATTTTTCAGCTAGGTACTCTTGGGAGTAATTTTCTTTTTCTCTATATTTTCGAATTTGTTGACCGATTTCCATCACCCATAACTCCTTAACCATTTAGATTAATCTTGTCTAGAATAGAAACAAGATTGAAATGAATAATCGTATCTCACTTCAACTCCATAGAAACGTCTCTGTATATAAAAAACTACCAAATTTCTTTGACAATCACATCTTTTTCATTGTCAAAATCCTTTTACATGCTGTAATATCAACATTTACAAGACTTCCTGACGTCTAAAAAAAGGAGCTGCGCTATTTATTAAAACGCAGTTCCTCTTTGCTATAAGCCATTATTAATTAAACGATTTTAAAATAACATCAAGCATCTTTTTAATATAGGCTTCATCTAAAGTTTCAGGTTTAATTAAAATATTGAAATAAATAGGTGAGAAAATTAAATCAATAAATAAATCTTGGTCCTCTTCTTTGATATGTTGTGCGATAATCGATTTTAATACTTTTCGGTTACTTTTAAAATAACCTTTCATAAACAACTCACGTGCATCATTTTGTTGATTACTAATCAATATCTCAATTACCGCTCGTCCAAGATTCGTTTTATAAATTTCCATTATTTTTATTAAATATTGATATAATCCCGTATATAAATCTTTATCATTATTTTCGAAAATCTGTGTTCTACTTACAAACATATCTACAATAATAGATGACTTATCTTTCCAACGACGGTAAATCGTCGCTTTGGAAACGCCTGTATTTTCAGATAGTTGATCAATTGTAATTTCTCTAAAATGCGTCTTAGTTAACAATTTATCTATTTCATTAAAGATTTTATAATTAATTGTCGGATCTTTCGGTCTTCCAGCCATGTTTTCCCCTTCTTAAATGCGAAATAATTTCAACGATTTCAAATATAATTACTGCACTTACAAACCACGCAATAAAGCCAACAACGATGCTTAATAGCCATTGATTTGTGTAATAAAGCATCCCCCATATTGCTAATATACTAATTAACACGCCAGTCATACCGAACACTGCCCCTCTACTTACGTGTTTAGCAATAACATCACCATGTTGCATACCTGTGATAAATAATGAAACTAAGAATACTGCCGGTAATGTCGCAAAGACACCACCTAACTCTTTCCAAGGTAATATTACAGAAATAATATAACTAAGTGTAACCGCTAATCCCCCAACGAGGAATTTAATTAATGCTAATTTCATTACAAAAGCCTCCAATGATTAATTCATATGTCTAACGACAAACATGCCAATTGAAATGACAAGCCAACATATCAATGCAAAACCTGTACCTCTTTTATAATCTCTTTTACTAATATAAAGAGAAGTTAGAAAGACAGTAACAATGCACGATATAATACCAATAATCGCACCAGAACTAAGATGAATTGACATTTGCACGAGTTGATTACCACGATGATCTATCGCAAGCGCTATGATTGCAGCTAAGTAGACTGCCGGCATAGTAGCGATAATGCCACCCATTTTACCGCCGACTTTCTCAGCCATAATAGATGCAAATGCTACTGCAAGACCTCCAATAACAAAATGAAGAATAGCACTAGAAACGGATATTCCAAACACATTAAACCCTTCTTCTTTAATTATTAAACGATACGTTTCGTTTAATAATATTGTAAAACTATTTCAGTATAATGTAAATGGCGTACGAAATAAAACTAATTTTCAAATTTTTATAAAAAAAATCTCCTTTCAGCCGGTGCCTAAAAGGAGATGTTTTACTATCTTTTATAAATTTTTATCTTAATTTCATAATAATCATCATGATCTTTATCACGTTGTTCTACACGTATACCAGATTGTTCAATTGCTTGAACGCTCTTTCCAACTTCATCACGTGCTTGTGTTAAATCTTTGGAGAATTGGAAAGATTGGGCTTTAACCTTTTCAGGCCCAATTTTTTGTTTAACACGTGCTTCTGTTTGTTTAACGTTTAACTTTTGATTGATGACTTGTTCAATGAGTTGTTCTTGATCTTCTTCTTTAAGAGATAATACTGCTCGAGCATGACGCTCTGTAATCTTACCTTCTCTTAAACGACTGATGACTTTAGGTGCTAACTTCAGTAAACGCAACTTGTTCGCAATGAAACTCTGACTTTTACCTAAACTTTTAGCTAATTCACTTTGCGTAGTTCCACCAATTTCAAGCAGTTTTTTATATGCTTCCGCTTCTTCTACTGCAGATAAATTTTCACGCTGAATATTCTCAATTAAAGCAACAACAGCAGTTTCTTCATCGTTCATATGACGAATAATGACATCGGCTTGTGCTTTATGCAGAGATTGTAACGCTCTGAAACGGCGTTCACCTGCGATGATTTCATACATATTTTCTTCAATTGGTCGCACGACAATCGGTTGCAATAGCCCATGTTCATCAATGGATTCCGCAAGTTCTGTAATTTTACTTGAGTCAAACACCTGTCTTGGTTGATAACGGTTAGGTACAATACGCTCAATTTGAATGGATTCGACGCTAGAATTGCGATCTTCTTCAATGTATCCAACGATGTCATCTTTATTTTTCAATCCAAATAATTTTGAAAAAGGTTTTTTCATTATCCATTCACTCCTCTTAAAATTAATTTTAACATGTAAGTGCTATTAATTTTCTAGTAAAGGAGATTTATTAGGCGTACCAGGTTTTCTAGGATATTTTTTAGATGTTTGACGACGTTTATCAATTATAATCATTTGTCGTTCTCCAGCATCTTCAGGTAAATCGAAAGTGTAAGAATCACTAAAGACGCCACCTAATATACTAATCCCAAATTGCGCTTCTTCTAATTCTTCTTCTCCTTTAGAAGACTTCAATGCGATGAAATGGCCACCCTTTTTAACTAAAGGTAAACATAATTCACTTAGCACTGTAAGTCTGGCTACTGCACGTGCGGTTACAACATCATATGTTTCTCTATTGACGTCTTTGCCGAATGTTTCAGCTCGATCATGCACAAAGCTAACTTGTGTTAAGCCGAGTTCGGCAGCTAAATGATTTAAAAATTGGATACGTTTATTTAGTGAATCTACAATCGTCACTTTCAACTCAGGGTATACAATTTTCAACGGAATACTTGGGAAACCAGCACCCGCGCCAACATCACAGATGGCTAAGGGCTGATTAAAATCATAATAAAAGCTTGGTGTAATGGAATCATAGAAATGTTTCAAATAAACTTCATGTTCATCTGTAATACTAGTGAGATTCATTTTCTCATTCCACTCAACAAGTAGACGATAATATGTCTGAAATTGTTCTTTTTGTTTATCTGACAACTCAATTCCATGTTCACTTAATTCTTTAGCTAGCCATTCTACGCCACTCATTAATTTTTCACCCTTTGCAATTTACCTTGTTCTAGATAAACAAGTAAGATTGAAATGTCTGCTGGGTTAACACCAGAGATTCGTGATGCCTGAGCAATATTCAATGGTTTAACTTCAGCTAATTTTTCACGTGCTTCAGTCGCTAAACTATCAACTTTACTATAATCTAAGTCTTCAGGAATTTTTTTCGCTTCCATACGTTTAACTTTCTCAACTTGTTGCAATGATTTATTGATATAACCTTCATATTTCGTTTGAATTTCAACTTGCTCTTCAACCGCTTCAGGTAATTGATGCGTTTCTTCTAAGATTTCTAAAATCGTATCATAAGTCATCTCTGGACGTCGTAATAAATCAATCGCCAATATACCATCTTTAAGACGTGAACCACCATGTGCTTCAATAACAGATTGCGTATGTTCATTTGGTTTAATGCGAATATTAGTTAAACGTTCAACTTCATCTTGAATTTGTTGGCGCTTTTCATTAAAACGTGCATAGCGTTCTTCAGAAATCATACCTAATTCATAGCCCATATCTGTTAAACGTAAATCGGCATTATCATGACGTAATAGCAATCTATATTCAGCACGAGAAGTTAATAAACGATACGGTTCATTTGTACCTTTCGTAACTAAATCATCAATTAACACACCGATATATGCATCTGAACGGCTTAAGATTTTTTCGCCTGTTCCTAACACTTTACCAGCTGCGTTGATTCCCGCCATAATACCTTGTCCAGCCGCTTCTTCATATCCTGATGTACCATTAATTTGACCGGCTGTATATAAGTTTTTAATCATTTTAGTTTCTAATGTTGGCCATAATTGCGTTGGTACAATGGCATCATATTCAATCGCATAACCGGCACGCATCATGTCGGCCTTTTCAAGACCAGGAATTGTTTCTAACATTTGACGTTGCACATGTTCTGGCAAGCTTGTTGAAAGCCCTTGAACGTATACTTCATTCGTATGACGACCTTCAGGCTCTAAGAAAAGTTGGTGTCTAGGTTTATCGTTGAAACGGACAAATTTATCTTCAATTGATGGACAATAACGTGGACCTGTCCCTTTAATCATACCTGAATACATGGCTGATAAGTGTAAGTTATCATCGATGACTTTATGTGTACGATCATTTGTATACGTCAACCAACATGGTAATTGATCAAGTATATATTCTGTAGTTTCAAAGCTAAATGCACGACCTACCTCATCACCTGGTTGAATTTCAGTTTGAGAGTAGTCGATTGTTTTTGCATTCACACGTGGTGGTGTACCCGTTTTAAAACGTACAACTTCAAAGCCTAATTCTCTTAAATTATCAGCTAACGTAATAGATGGAAGTTGGTGGTTTGGACCACTTGAATATTTCATATTACCTAAAATAATTTCACCACGTAAAAACGTACCTGTAGTAATTACAACCGCTTGTGCACGATATTCAGTGCCGATATTTGTACGCACACCTTTAACTTCATCATCTTCAATGATTAATTCGTCTACCATACCTTGCATGATATCTAAATGATCTTCATCTTCAATTACACGTTTCATTTCTTGTTGGTACAATACTTTATCGGCTTGCGCACGTAATGCACGTACAGCTGGGCCTTTACCAGTATTTAACATACGCATTTGGATATGCGTTTTATCAATTGCTTTTGCCATTTGGCCACCTAATGCGTCAATTTCACGAACGACAATACCTTTAGCTGGACCACCTACTGATGGATTACATGGCATAAAGGCAATGTTGTCTAAATTAATTGTTAACATTAGCGTTTTGGCACCACGTCTTGCAGATGCTAAACCTGCTTCAATTCCTGCATGCCCAGCACCAATGACAATTACATCATATTCTTGAACCACCTGATTGACCTCCTTTAAATTTCCATTATCTGTATTTATTGCTAAGACTTCCTACCGTCTTAATTTGTTTAATGTTTATTATTTCGTTCCCGAATGGCTATGATCTGCAATTTCATTATTTTCCTAAACAGAACTGACTAAATAATTGGTCAATTAATTCATCACTTGCGGATTCACCAATAATCTCACCTAATAGTTCCCATGTACGCGTTAAATCAATTTGAACCATGTCCATAGGAATACCAGATTCCGCTGCCTCAATCGCATCTTGAATTGCATTTCTAGCTTGCTTTAATAAAGAAATATGTCTTGAATTAGATACATATGTCATATCTTGGTTTTGAACATCGCCACCAAAGAATAAATCACGTATTTGTAATTCTAGTTGATCGATGCCTTCTTGTTTAAGCATTGAGGTTTGAATAAGTGGCGTATCACCAATCATTTCTTTGACTTCATTTATATCTAAATGTTGTTCTAAATCTGTTTTATTTACAATGACAATGGCATCTTCATTTTTGATAACTTCATATAAAGTACGATCCTCTTGTGTTAAAGGTTCGTTATTATTTAAGACAAATAAGATTAAATCTGCTTCGCTTAAGGCTTTTCGTGAACGTTCGACACCAATCTTTTCAACGATATCTTCAGTGTCACGAATGCCCGCAGTGTCTACCAATCTTAAAGGTACACCTCTAACATTAACGTATTCTTCTAAGACGTCACGCGTCGTACCTGCAACTTCAGTTACAATCGCTTTATTATCTTGAATAAGATTATTTAGCATTGATGATTTTCCTACATTTGGTTTACCAACAATTACCGTTGAAAGACCTTCTCTCATAATCTTACCTTGTGTGCCAGTTTCTAATAGAAGGTTAATTTCGTTTTTAATTTTTTTAGATTGTTCTAATAAGAACTCTGTTGTAGCATCTTCAACATCGTCATATTCAGGATAATCAATGTTCACTTCTACTTGGGCTAGAATTTCTAAAATGGATTGTCGTTGTCGTTTAATTAAGTCGCTGAGGCGCCCTTCAATTTGATTCATAGCAACTTTAGAAGCACGATCTGTTTTAGAACGAATAAAGTCCATAACAGCTTCAGCTTGAGATAAATCAATTCGTCCGTTTAAGAATGCACGCTTAGTATATTCACCCGGTTCTGCCATTCTAGCACCATACGTCATTGTTAGTTCTAATATACGATTAATGGTTAAAATACCACCGTGACAATTAATTTCAATAATATCCTCACGGGTAAATGTTCTTGGTGCTCTCAACACAGATATCATAACTTCTTCAACAACTTCATTTGTTTCTGGATCGACTATATGACCATAGTTAATCGTATGGGAGTCTACATCTTCTAATTTTTTCTTTCCTTTATATAGTTTATCTCCAATTTCAACGGCTTGCGGTCCAGATAAACGGACAATACCAATTGCACCTTCACCCATTGGCGTTGATATACTAGTAATTGTATCGAAATCCATGATTATCCTCGCCTCCTTATTCAAGTAAAATTTCATTATAACATTGTAATTTGTTTCTATTAAAATTGCTAACAAGTTGATTGAGCGTTATAAAAGGAAGACTCCTGTTTGTCTGACGTCAGACTGACGGTAGTCTTAATACCTCCCCTACCCTGCTTATTTAATCCTTTTATTAAACACTTTCGCAATTTTAAGTACATGTTCTAAGCTACCTTGAATTTCAAGTGTAGACATGTCTTTAGCTGGTTGCCTAGCGATAACGATAATGTCACGTGCGATGATATCTTCTTTATGAACTTTGAAATTTTCTCTAATCGCACGTTTAATTCTGTTTCGAGTCACTGCATTACCTAACTTTTTAGATACGCTAATTCCTAATCGGAAATGATCTTTATTACTATTATAGGTATAAACAACAAACTGTCTATTTGCTACCGATTTGCCTCTTTTATAAATGGTTTGGAAATCAGTATTCTTTTTAATACGGTAAGCTTTCTCCACGTTCACATCACTCGCTTATATTATTCTTTGCCATTCTAGTTTATGTTCGTTCTGATATAGCGTGTCCCAATTTATACCTATTGAAACGAAAAAAAAGACCACTGAGAAGTCAGTGATCTTATGCTGATAAAACTTTACGGCCTTTACGACGACGACGTGCTAAAACTTTACGGCCATTTTTAGTGCTCATACGTTTTCTGAAACCATGAACTTTACTATGTTTACGTTTATTTGGTTGATAAGTACGTTTTACCATGCAAAACACCTCCATCTACATATTTATCCAGCTCACTCGCTCTTGTAGTGATCCTGATTATTTTAATAGATAAATTATACTTTCTGATATCAGAATTCTTGTTTTAATTCAATTTTATCTAGTCATAATTCAAGCAACTACTACAATATAACAAATTACTATTTATAAAGCAAGCAGCATTTGCAGTAAGATAATATTTTTTTAGTAAACTTCGTCACAAAATCATTTTTTTAATATTTATACATTTTACGCCGAGTCCTTAGTGCTTTCATTATTCATTTTAAATACATCTTTATAAATTATTTCCCAAAGCTGTTATAATACATCGTACTTTCATTTTAAAAATTATCCACTTATACACAGATGGCCATTCAATAATTGTGGATAATATAACCATTATTAACAGATTTATACCTAATTTAACAACATATTCACACCTATTTGACATCTCTCTTGGTTAAAAAGTATAATTGTGTGGATAAGTCGTCTAATTCATTATTTTAACAGGATTTATTTATTGATTTTATATACGTTTTTAGTGTGAATAAATCATAGCATATATAAAGTTATCCACCGATTGTTATTAACTTGTGGATAAATATTAACATGCTGTGATTATTTTTATCCACTTGTCTAAATGTCTGTGTATAAGTCTTAAATTTAAAGAAGATGGAGTTTATTATATGTCAGAACAAGAAATTTGGAAAAAAGTATTAGACGTTGCTGAATCAGAAATATCTAAATCGACATTTAATACTTTTTTGAAAGATACGGAGCTTAAAGAAATTCGTGATAACGTTGCAATCATTTTCGTAATACATGAATTTTATGCAGAATGGTTAAATTCTAACTATAAAGAAGTTATTCAAACAATTATGAAAGATGTTATTGGTTATGAAGTTGAACCCAAATTTTTCACTGCTGAACAATTAGCAGAACTTGACGAAGAGAGTCGTAAAGCTAAATCGCCAAGCAACGAACCTCAACGTCACATCATCGAGGATGTTCATGAAGGTACAGATCAATTTAATACACATAATACATTTGATACGTTCGTTATTGGACCTGGTAACAGATTTCCACATGCAGCAAGTCTTGCAGTTGCTGAAGCACCATCCCAAGCATACAATCCTCTATTTATTTATGGTGGTGTTGGTCTTGGTAAAACGCACCTTATGCATGCGATTGGTCATCATGTTCTCAGTAATCAGCCAAATGCTAAAGTGCTATACACTTCAAGTGAAAAATTCACAAATGACTTCATTAAATCAATTCGTAACAATGAACCAGAAGCTTTTAGAGAAAAATATAGAAACATTGACGTGTTACTGATTGACGATATTCAATTCATTCAAAATAAAGAACAAACGCAAGAAGAGTTCTTCCACACATTTAATGAATTACATCAAAATAAGAAACAAATTGTCATTTCAAGTGACCGTCCACCTAAAGAAATCGCTAAATTAGAAGACCGTTTACGTTCTCGATTTGAATGGGGCTTAATCGTTGATATTACGCCTCCTGATTATGAAACACGTATGGCAATTCTTCAGAAAAAAATCGAAGAAGAAAATTTAGAAATTCCAGCTGAAGCATTAAATTATATTGCTAATCAAATTCAATCAAACATTCGTGAATTAGAAGGTGCACTCACGCGTTTACTTGCCTATTCGAAGCTTCAAGGCAGACCGATTACAACTGAATTAGCAGCAGAAGCACTTAAAGATATTATTCAAGTTCCTAAATCTAAAAAAATTACAATTCAAGATATTCAGAAAGTCGTTGGGCATTACTATAACGTTCGTATTGAAGATTTTAGTGCGAAAAAACGTACCAAATCAATTGCGTATCCTCGTCAAATCGCTATGTATCTATCAAGGGAACTTACTGATTTCTCATTACCTAAGATCGGTGAAGAATTCGGTGGTCGAGATCATACAACGGTTATTCATGCACATGAGAAAATTGCAAAGGATATCAAAGCAGATCCAATTTTTAAACAAGAAGTAGAAGATTTAGAAAAAGAAATTCGCAATCAATAATGTAAATAGTCGAAACTGTTATACAACAGATTACGACGTTTAATAGTGGGAAATAATGTAAATGGTCTGTTACCTTGAATTAAGCGCCAATAACTCTGACAAGTGAACAAGATGATTTTGTTAGTAATTGTGGATAATGTTAAAAAGTAATACACAGCATCAACAGTTTATCCACATGTGTATAACTTTGGCACACAAGGATTTTCTTAACATATCCACTAATCCACAAGCCCTACTACTATTACTATGAATTTAAAACCTATATAATTATATATAAACGACTGGAAGGAGTTTAAATTAATAATGGAATTCACAATTAGAAGAGATTATTTTATTAATCAATTAAATGACACATTAAAAGCCATCTCACCAAGAACAACATTACCGATTTTAACAGGTATCAAAATCGATGCTAAAGACAACGAGGTCATTCTTACTGGTTCAGATTCTGAGATATCTATTGAAATTACAATCCCTAAACAAGTTGATGGTGAGGATATTGTCACTATTTCTGAAACAGGTTCAGTCGTGCTTCCTGGTCGTTTCTTCGTAGATATTATTAAAAAATTACCAGGTAAAGACGTAAAATTATCAACAAACGAACAATTCCAAACACTGATTACATCTGGACATTCAGAATTTAACTTAAGTGGCTTAGATCCTGATCAATATCCATTATTACCTCAAGTATCACGTGATGACGCCATTCAATTATCAGTAAAAGTCTTAAAAAATATCATTGCACAAACAAATTTCGCAGTGTCCACCTCAGAAACACGCCCAGTACTTACTGGTGTGAACTGGCTTATACAAGATAATGAATTAATATGCACTGCGACTGATTCACACCGCTTAGCTGTAAGAAAATTGAAGTTGGAAGATGAGTCAGAAAACAAAAATGTCATCATTCCAGGTAAAGCTTTATCAGAATTGAATAAAATTATGAGTGATAGTGATGAAGAAATCGATATTTTCTTCGCTTCAAACCAAGTATTATTTAAAGTTGGTAATGTAAATTTTATTTCTCGTTTATTAGAAGGTCATTATCCAGATACGACACGTCTATTCCCAGAGAATTATGAAATTAAATTAGGTTTAGACAACGGTGAATTCTATCACGCAATTGATCGTGCTTCTTTATTAGCACGAGAAGGTGGTAACAATGTTATTAAGTTGAGCACAGGTAATGACGTTGTAGAATTATCATCAACATCACCTGAAATCGGTACTGTAAAAGAAGAAGTGACAGCAACTGATGTGGAAGGTGGCAACTTGAAGATTTCATTCAACTCTCGTTATATGATGGATGCGCTGAAAGCAATTGATAACGATGAAGTTGAAGTAGAATTCTTTGGTACGATGAAACCATTCATTCTTAAACCAAAAGCAGATGACTCTGTTACGCAATTAATTTTACCAATTAGAACATATTAGTTTTAGAGGGGCATACCCTCAGCATCAAAAATTAGGAGTTAGACAATGCATTCTTAAAGAATGTTGTCTAACTCCTTTTTAAAATGCATAATAAGCACATTCAGCCTTCAATATAGACGTTAATCTTAAAAACTAGTGGATAACTCTAAACAACTTCTTTTTACGCAAAAATGGCCCTTAAAATTAAAAATAGGGCTATATGAGTAATAAAATCATTTTTAACGCCTTTTGTTATTCAAAAAAAGCCGCTTCAATTTGAAAAATATAGGCAATTTTCCTTCAAAATTTAAATATGTATAAAGATATTGTGAAGTAAACGGTTTCACATTCCATTTTAAATGAAATTTAAACCTAAAAAAGGTATAATATATTAATGACACATAAAGAAACGGAGTGATTATTTTGGTTCAAGAAGTAGTGGTTGAAGGCGATATTACGTTAGGCCAGTTTCTTAAAACTGAAGGCATTATAGAATCAGGTGGCCAAGCTAAATGGTTCTTACAAGATTATGAAGTTTTAATTAATGGTGAACGCGAAACACGTCGTGGTAAAAAACTAGCCAACCAAGATCGAATTGATTTCCCTGATATCCCTGAAATTGATTCTGTAATCATTATTCATCAAGGTGAACAATGAAACTTAAAACACTCCAATTAGAGAATTATCGTAACTATGAAGAAGTTACGCTTAAATGTCATCCTGATGTGAATATTCTGATCGGAGAAAATGCACAAGGGAAGACGAATTTACTTGAATCAATTTACACATTAGCTTTAGCTAAAAGTCATCGCACATCAAATGACAAGGAGCTTATACGGTTTAACTCAGAGTATGCTAAAATAGAGGGTGTACTAAATTATAGACATGGAACGATGCCATTAACGATGTTTATAACTAAAAAAGGTAAACAAGTAAAAGTGAACCACTTAGAACAAAGTCGACTAACGCAGTATGTTGGACATCTTAACGTGGTTCTTTTTGCGCCAGAAGACTTAAATATTGTCAAAGGGGCACCACAGATACGGAGACGGTTCATTGATATGGAATTAGGCCAAATCTCTGCAGTGTATCTAAATGACTTGGCTCAATACCAACGTATTCTTAAACAGAAGAATAACTACTTAAAGCAGTTGCAACTTGGTCATAAACAAGACACTACGATGTTAGAAGTCTTAAACCAACAATTTGCGCAATATGCATTGAATGTAACGTTGAGACGAGCACATTTCATCAAAGAATTAGAATCATTGGCTAAACCGATTCATGCTGGTATCACTAATGACAGAGAAACGCTATCGTTGACTTATTTACCAAGTATAAAACTCAGTGATATGGATAAAGACGCGCAAGCATTATTAGACGAAGTGATTACACTGTTAAATGACAATATTAAGCGTGAAATGGAACGTGGTGTTTGTTTATTTGGCCCGCATAGAGATGATTTAGGCTTTAATGTAAATGATATGGATGCGCAAACATATGGGTCTCAAGGACAACAACGTACGACCGCATTATCCATTAAACTAGCAGAAATAGAGTTAATGAACATTGAAGTTGGAGAATATCCAATCTTACTACTAGATGATGTGTTAAGCGAATTAGATGATTCTCGACAAACACATTTACTAAGCACGATTCAACATAAAGTACAAACCTTTGTAACGACAACATCCGTAGACGGCATAGATCATGAGATTATGAACAATGCTAAGCTTTATCGAATCAATCAAGGTGAAATTATAAAGTAATAGAAAGTGATGGTGAATACATTGTCAGATGTAAACAACACAGATAACTATGGTGCTGGACAGATACAGGTATTAGAAGGGTTAGAAGCCGTTCGTAAAAGACCTGGTATGTATATAGGTTCAACTTCAGAGAGAGGTTTGCACCACTTAGTATGGGAAATCGTGGATAACAGTATCGACGAGGCACTTGCTGGTTATGCAGATCAAATTGAAGTGATTATTGAAAAAGACAATTGGATTAAAGTAACTGACAATGGTCGAGGTATTCCTGTTGATATTCAAGAAAAAATGGGTCGTCCAGCAGTTGAAGTTATCTTAACTGTACTACATGCTGGTGGTAAATTCGGCGGTGGCGGTTATAAAGTATCTGGCGGTCTACATGGTGTAGGTTCTTCAGTTGTTAACGCATTGTCTGAAGACTTAGAGGTATACGTTCATCGTAACGATACAATCTATCATCAAGCATATAAAAAAGGTGTACCACAATTTGATCTTAAAGAAGTAGGTAGCACTGATAAAACAGGTACAGTGATTCGCTTTAAAGCAGATGGCGAAATATTCACTGAAACAACCGTTTATAACTATGAAACACTTCAAAAACGTATTAGAGAGCTGGCATTCTTAAACAAAGGTATTTCAATCACTTTAAGAGATGAACGTGAAGATGAAGAACAACGTGAAGATACATATCATTATGAAGGCGGTATTAAATCTTACGTTGAATTACTAAATGAAAATAAAGAGCCAATTCATGAAGAGCCAATCTATATTCACCAAACTAAAGATGATGTAGAAATTGAAATCGCTATGCAGTATAACAGTGGTTATGCAACGAACTTATTATCTTATGCGAATAATATTCACACATATGAAGGTGGTACGCATGAAGATGGCTTTAAACGTGCATTAACACGTATATTAAATAGTTACGGCACACAAAGTAAAATCATTAAAGATGACAAAGAAAGATTGTCTGGTGAAGATACACGTGAAGGTTTAACAGCTGTCGTATCAATTAAACATGGTGATCCTCAATTCGAAGGACAAACAAAGACGAAATTAGGTAACTCTGAAGTACGTCAAATTGTTGATAGATTGTTTGCTGAACATTTTGAACGTTTCTTATACGAACATCCAAATGTTGCTCGTATTGTTGTGGAAAAAGGAATCATGGCATCACGTGCACGTGTTGCAGCTAAAAAAGCACGTGAAGTAACACGCCGTAAATCAGCTTTAGAAATTTCAAGCTTACCAGGTAAACTTGCCGATTGTTCAAGTAAGAAACCTGAAGAAAGTGAAATCTTCCTAGTAGAGGGTGACTCTGCCGGGGGGTCTACAAAAGAAGGTCGTGACTCTAAAACACAAGCAATCTTGCCATTAAGAGGTAAAATCTTAAACGTTGAAAAAGCACGTCTAGACCGTATTCTAAATAACAATGAAATACGTCAAATGATTACAGCCTTTGGTACTGGTATTGGCGGCGAGTTCGATATCACTAAAGCACGTTATCATAAAATTGTAATTATGACAGATGCTGATGTCGATGGTGCACATATTAGAACGCTACTACTAACGTTCTTCTATCGTTTCATGAGACCATTAATTGAAGCGGGATATGTATATATCGCACAACCACCATTGTACAAATTGGCACAAGGTAAACAAAAATATTATGTATTTAACGATCGTGAACTTGATAAATTAAAATCAGAATTAAGTCCTACGCCTAAATGGAAAATTTCACGTTATAAAGGTTTAGGAGAAATGAATGCGGATCAATTATGGGAAACGACAATGAATCCTGAAAACCGTATGATGTTACAAGTTAAATTAGATGATGCGATTGAAGCGGACCAAACGTTTGAAATGTTAATGGGTGATGTCGTTGAAAATCGCAGACAATTTATCGAAGACAATGCAGTATATGCAAACCTAGATTTCTAAATTAGCGTGAACGAATGAACATGTTGAAGACTGTATAGCGAATGGCTTGCAGTCTTGCTATTTTAAGTGAATTGATTATAGAAGGAGGATATCTTGATGGCTGACTTACCTCAATCAAGAATAAATGAACGAAATATAACCAGCGAGATGCGCGAATCATTTTTAGACTATGCAATGAGCGTTATCGTTTCACGTGCGTTACCTGATGTACGTGATGGTTTAAAACCTGTACACCGTCGTATCTTATATGGCTTAAATGAACAAGGTATGACCCCTGATAAACCATATAAAAAATCAGCACGTATCGTTGGGGATGTAATGGGTAAATATCACCCTCACGGAGACTCATCAATTTATGATGCCATGGTTAGAATGGCACAAACATTCAGCTATCGCTATCCACTTGTTGATGGTCAAGGTAACTTCGGTTCAATGGACGGTGATGGTGCCGCTGCCATGCGTTATACTGAAGCCAAGATGACTAAAATTACGTTAGAGCTACTACGTGATATTAATAAAGATACGATTGATTTCCTAGATAACTATGATGGTACTGAAAGAGAGCCGGAAGTCTTACCTTCTCGTTTCCCTAACTTATTAGTGAACGGTGCATCAGGTATTGCTGTAGGTATGGCAACAAATATTCCTCCTCACAATTTAACTGAAGTCATCAACGGTGTTTTACATTTAAGTAAGAATCCAGATGTTACGATTGCAGAACTTATGGAAGATATTCAAGGCCCTGATTTTCCAACAGCTGGTTTAATCCTAGGCAAGAGTGGTATCCGACGTGCATATGAAACAGGACGTGGATCTATTCAAATGCGTGCACGTGCAGAAATTGAAGAACGTGGTGGCGGTCGCCAACGTATCGTAGTGACTCAAATCCCATATCAAGTTAATAAAGCACGTATGATTGAAAAGATAGCGGAACTTGTTCGTGACAAGAAAATCGAAGGTATTACAGATTTACGTGATGAAACAAGTTTACGTACAGGTGTTAGAGTAGTTATTGATGTACGTAAAGATGCAAACGCCAATGTTATCTTGAACAATCTCTACAAACAAACACCATTACAAACGTCATTCGGTGTGAATATGATTGCACTGGTTAATGGACGTCCAAAATTAATCAATTTAAAACAAGCTTTAGTTGAATACTTAGAGCATCAAAAGACTGTCGTACGCCGTCGTACAGAATATAACTTGAAAAAAGCGAAAGACCGTGCACATATCTTAGAAGGTTTACGCATTGCATTAGATCATATCGATGAGATTATTACGACAATTCGTGAATCAGAAACAGATAAAGTCGCAATGGAAACATTACAATCGCGTTTTAAATTGTCTGAACGCCAAGCACAAGCTATTCTTGATATGCGTTTAAGACGTTTAACAGGTTTAGAACGAGATAAAATTGAAAATGAATATAACGAATTGCTCGGCTATATTTCTGAATTAGAAGCAATCTTAGCCGATGACGAAGTGTTACTTCAATTAGTTCGAGATGAATTAACAGACATCAAAGAACGCTTCGGTGACGAACGTCGTACGGAAATTCAATTAGGTGGTTTAGATGATCTCGAAGATGAAGATCTTATTCCAGAAGAACAAATTGTTATTACATTAAGTCATAATAATTATATTAAACGATTACCTGTTTCTACGTATCGTTCGCAACACCGTGGAGGACGTGGTGTTCAAGGTATGAATACATTGGAAGAAGACTTCGTCAGCCAACTTGTTACGTTAAGTACGCATGATCATGTTTTATTCTTCACGAATAAAGGTCGTGTATACAAACTTAAAGGTTATGAAGTGCCAGAATTATCTCGACAATCTAAAGGTATTCCAGTCATCAATGCGATTGAATTGGATAATGATGAGACAATCAGTACTATGATTGCGGTTAGAGATCTCGAAGATGAAGATAGTTACTTAGTATTTGCAACTAAAAACGGTATTGTGAAACGTTCTGCGTTAAGCAATTTCTCACATATCAATAAGAATGGTAAAATTGCGATTGGTTTCAAAGAAGATGATGAATTAATTGCAGTCCGTCTTACAGATGGTCACCAAGACATCTTAATTGGTACATCTCACGCTTCATTAATCAGATTTGCAGAAACAAGTTTACGTCCATTAGGTCGAACTGCTGCAGGTGTAAGAGGTATCTCATTACGTGAAGATGATGTTGTAGTAGGTCTAGATGTTGCCCATGCCGATAGTGAAGATGAAATTCTTGTTGTCACTGAAAATGGTTATGGTAAACGTACGCCAGTAAGTGAATATCGCTTATCAAACCGTGGCGGTAAAGGTATTAAGACTGCGAAGATTACAGAACGTAATGGTAACATCGTTTGTATCACAACAGTTACTGGTGAAGAAGATTTAATGATTGTTACCAATAGTGGTGTGATTATTCGTTTAGAAGTAGAAGATATTTCTCAAAATGGTCGTGCAACACAAGGTGTACGCTTAATGAAATTAGGCGAAGATCAATTTGTTTCAACGGTTGCTAAAGTCATTGATAAAACAGAAGATGAAGATGCAACTGAAGCAGCACAAGTTGAAGATGGTGAAACAAATGCAGAAAGTACAGAAAGCCCTAGCGAAGAAGTTGTAGATGATGATACACCAGGTAATGCACTTCATACGGAAGCGGATGAAGATACGGAAACAGTAACTGAGGATAATGCAACAGATGAACGTATTGAAGTTAGACAAGACTTTATGGATCGTGTGAATGAAGACATTGATAATGCATCTAACGATGATGAAAACGATGAGAATTAAAGGCTAATCCATAGTGATCAGCGATAACAGGATAGATTCATTTAATAAAAATAAGACTTCCCTTTCGCTAGGGAAGTCTTATTTTTATTTGATTCAATTAGTTTTCTAACTCTTTCATCACATATGGGATTTCACTAATTAAACGTGAAGGTGGCACGACGTACATAGATTCAGATAATTTCTCTCCAATATAACTGTGTGTATATGTTGCGCTTGTAATTGCATCTCTAAAATCATCAAACTGGCCAACAAAGCTAGTAATCATTCCAGCTAATGTATCGCCCATACCACCAGTTGCCATTGCTGGCGTACCAATTGTCAGTCTATATTCTTTATCTTTGAAGAATATTTCAGTACCGTGTTTTTTCAGTACAACAGCAGCACCTAACTTATCAACAGCTTCTCTATTACGTTCGTAAGTTTGCTCTTCAATAGGGATACCACTTAAACGTTCCCATTCTTTTTGATGTGGTGTAAAGATGACACGGCAAGTTGGAATATCAGGTTTTAGTTTACTAAATATTGTAATCGCATCACCATCAACAATTAAATTTTGGTGTGGTTGTATATTTTGTAGTAAAAACGTAATTGCGTTATTACCTTTGAAATCGACACCTAACCCTGGTCCAATTAAAATGCTATCTGTGTTTTCGATCATTTTCGTTAACATTTTAGTGTCGTTAATATCGATTACCATTGCCTCTGGACAACGTGAATGGAGTGCCGCATGGTTTGTAGGATGTGTAGCTACTGTAATTAACCCACTTCCACTATAAACACATGCACGCGCAGCTAACATGATTGCGCCACCTAAATTGGCACTTCCACCTATCAGTAGAATCTTTCCATAGTCACCTTTATGTGTCTCTTCTTTTCTCTTCGGAATATTAACAGTTGTTAATGTTTCCATAAATTAAACCCTCCCTTGAAGACGTTGTGAACGTATAATGTTAGAAAAATGTGTGTACCGCCATTACTGTATATAACTCAAATTTCAAGTGACAATGAAATGCGTAGCGATAGCATCCATGATGACTTAGTTGATTGAGTTCTAAATTGGATTGTTTGTCTATACCTTTTTTAAATACAATAGAAAATATTATACCTGTGAAAGACTTTCGTCAACACTATTATGAAGAATATTTAATTATACGTATCATAAGGTCCCTACATGGCTTTATAGAGGGCGTATACAATAAGATAAATATAATATTATTTAGCATTTACTTGCTAATTATAAAGGAGTTTGCTATATTAAAAATAACTTAATAAGTTATTGTTCGTGGGACAAGTAACATAATCAATTAATTTCAGAGAGCTTGTGTTGAGTGTGAACAAGTAATTGATGATTATGCGAATCTACCTACAATTGTGAACAACCGGTAATAACCGTTATTTTAAGGAAAGTGCAATTCGATACATCTATTGTGTCAAATTGTTAAATAGGGTGGCAACGCGTAGACCACGTCCCTTGTAAAGGGGATGTGGTCTTTTTTTATTGAGCAAGACGCATGTTATCCAAAATAAAAATTTTCAAAAAATTGGGAAGGATGAATGTTACATGTTAGACATTAGACTATTCAGAGAAGAAGCTGACAAAGTTAAGAGCAAAATTGAATTACGTGGAGATGATCCTAAAGTTGTTGACGAGGTATTAGAATTAGATAATGAACGCCGTCAATTAATTGGTAAGACTGAAGAAATGAAAGCACGTCGTAACAAAGTAAGTGAAGAAATCGCTGAAAAGAAACGTAATAAAGAAAATGCAGACGACGTTATTAAAGAAATGCGTGAACTTGGTGACGAAATCAAAGAAAACGACGCTAAACTTAATGAAGTGGATAATAAAGTTAGAGATATCTTAATTCGTATTCCTAACCTAATTGCTGAAGATGTACCACAAGGGGATTCTGATGAAGAAAATGTTGAAGTTAAAAAATGGGGTACACCTCGTGAGTTTGACTTCGAACCTAAAGCACACTGGGACTTAGTTGAAGAATTAAAAATGGCAGACTTTGAACGTGCTGCAAAAATTTCAGGTGCGCGTTTCGTATACTTAACTAAAGATGGTGCATTATTAGAACGTGCATTAATGAACTACATGCTTACAAAACATACAACACAACATGGTTACACTGAAATGATGACACCTCAATTAGTTAACGCAGATACAATGTTTGGTACTGGTCAGTTACCTAAATTTGAAGAAGACTTATTCAAAGTTGAAAAAGAAGGTCTATACACAATCCCAACTGCAGAAGTACCATTAACAAACTTCTACAGAGACGAAATCATTCAACCAGGCGTACTACCTGAAAAATTCACTGCTCAAACTGCTTGTTTCCGTAGTGAAGCTGGATCAGCAGGTAGAGACACAAGAGGTTTAATCCGTTTACACCAATTTGACAAAGTTGAAATGGTACGTATCGAAAAACCAGAAGATTCTTGGGATGCATTAGAAGATATGACACAAAATGCGGAAGCAATTCTTGAAGAATTAGGTTTACCTTACCGTCGTGTTATCTTATGTACTGGCGATATTGGTTTCAGTGCAAGTAAAACATATGACTTAGAAGTTTGGTTACCAAGTTATGACAACTATAAAGAAATCAGTTCTTGCTCAAACTGTACTGATTTCCAAGCGCGTCGTGCTAACATCCGCTTCAAACGTGATGCAGCTTCTAAACCAGAATTAGCACATACATTAAATGGTAGTGGTCTTGCAGTAGGTCGTACATTTGCAGCAATCGTTGAAAACTACCAAAATGCAGATGGCTCAATTACAATTCCTGAAGCATTAGTACCATTCATGGGTGGTAAAACTGAAATCCGTCCAGTTAACGATTAATTCGATTATTAGTTAGCTTATAACGTTAATTTATAGAGTACGGAATAAGCGATAATATACTAAAGCTACAGTGCAAATTCGCAGTAGCTGACTGAGCTGAGAAGGTGTTTATATAACACTTTTTCAGCTCTCTTTTTATGGTGTTAAACCAATATGAATGTCATAAACAAAGTGAATAGGTGGCAGGAATGCTGCAATGAAACTACATTGAATTGTGGTCTATGATGTCTTGAATATACAATCAATCATGTTAAAAATTCACTTTTTCTTAATAAAGTGATGAAGTAAAAAGGATGGATTTAGACTACTTTCAGAGGTGTAATATACGCTTTGTTGTCAAAAAATAGACACATTAGATATCCCTTTAAATCAGTAGTTCTAAGTATTCTGTTAGTCTAACATCACACAACCCTATGTCTAACGTTGTTGCCACTCTAGCATCCGTATATTAGACTAAAATTATTAATAAAATACTGTTCTAAAATATTAAGCATAAAGGGAGGTTACAAAGATGACATCACATGTGACGTTTAAGCAAGGCGTTAAAGAATGTATACCTACTTTGTTAGGATACGTTGGGATTGGTTTATCGTTTGGCATTGTAGCTGCGTCACAACATTTTAGTATCATTGAAATACTATTATTATGTTTACTTGTCTATGCTGGCGCAGCACAATTTATTATTTGTGCACTCGTTGCTACAGGCACACCGATTTCTGCTATTGTTCTTACAACATTGATTGTCAATTCACGTTTCTTCCTATTATCAATGACGTTAGCACCCAATTATAAAGACTATGGTATTTGGAATCGTCTAGGTCTGTCTTCAATTTTGACAGATGAAACATTTGGCGTCGCTATCACACCGCATTTAAAAGGGGAGAAGATAAACGATCGGTGGTTACATGGCTTAAATTTAACCGCATATGCATTTTGGGCACTAGCCAGTATTGTTGGTGCATTACTTGGTAAATATATCTCTAATCCAGACATGTTGGGTCTCGATTTTGCGATTACAGCAATGTTTATCTTTTTAACCATGGCACAATTTGAGTCAATCACATCATCTAAACTACGCATATACCTTGTACTTATCGTATTTGTTATCGTGATGATGCTCAGCTTAAGTTGGTTTATGCCATCATACGTTGCAATTCTGATTGCATCGATGCTAGCAGCAACATTAGGGGTGGTGATGGATAAATGACAACATCTTGGCATATGTTTATCTTAATCGTGTTATGTGGACTTGTAACGTTAATCATTCGAGTAGTTCCATTCTTAATGATTTCACGTATTCAACTCTCAGAAACGGTAATTAAATGGCTATCATTTATTCCAATTACATTATTTACAGCACTGATATTAGATGGCATTATCGTACAACAGGAAGGTGTAGCAGGATACACCCTTAATATTCCGTTTATTCTTGTGACGATTCCAACGGTGTTTATTGCACTTTTCACGCGTAGTCTGACTACAACCATTCTAGTAGGTATTGTGCTGATTGCAGGCCTACGTTTTTTCTTTTAGAAAAGGCAGAACCCAATAGCTAACGATTGAAGTTAGCTATACAATTAGATACAATAAATTCAAATTACAATTTGAATAAGTAAATGAATAGAGATAATAGAACTTATTAAGAGAAGTGGAGGGACACGGCCCTAAGAAACTTCAGCAACCGGCGATGCATACGCACGGTGCTACGACCAACGAGATACTCGAATGATAAGTAATAGAGACGAATCGCCTCATACTTTGAAGAGTATAGGCGATTTTTTTAGTATTCAAAGGAGGTAACCGCATGACCAATTACACGGTAGAAACATTAAATTTAGGACCTTTTACAACTGAATCAGGCGAAATGATTAAAAACTTACAATTGCGTTATGAACATGTGGGCTATGCGGGGCAACCACTCGTTGTGGTCTGCCATGCGCTTACTGGTAATCATTTAACATATGGCACAGATGATGCGCCTGGTTGGTGGCGTGAAATCATAGATGGCGGTTATATGCCGATTTATGATTATCAATTTCTTACGTTCAATGTCATCGGTAGCCCCTTTGGTTCAAGTTCTCCTTTAACTGATCCTAATTTTCCGGAGCATTTAACGTTGAGGGATATTGTGAAAGCAATTGAAATGGGGATTCAAGCGCTTGGTTTCAACAAGATTAATATTTTAATTGGTGGTAGTTTAGGTGGTATGCAAGTTATGGAACTGCTCTACAACCATCAATTTCAAGTGGATAAGGCGGTTATTCTAGCGGCTACGGATAAAACATCATCGTATAGTCGTGCGTTCAACGAAATTGCACGTGAGGCGATTCATCTTGGCGGCAAAGAAGGCCTTAGTATTGCCCGACAATTAGGATTTCTAACGTATCGGTCATCTAAAAGTTATGATCAACGCTTTTCACCCGACGAAGTTGTAAGCTATCAACGACATCAAGGTAATAAATTTAAAGAAACTTATGATTTATCCTGCTACCTGACAATGTTAAATGTATTAGATAGTCATAATGTTGACCGTGGACGTACAAATGTGGATGATGTTTATCAATCATTAGATACAAAGGTTTTAACTATGGGCTTCACGGATGATTTATTATATCCAGATGATCAAGTGAGAGCAGTAGGGGAGCGTTTTAAATATCATCGCCATTTCTTCGTTCCAGATAATGTAGGTCATGATGGCTTTTTATTAAATTTCAATGACTGGGCACCGAACTTATATCATTTTCTTAAAGTAACGAACTTCAAACGAAAATAGATGAAGCGGGTAAGTTAGAATATAGAAGAAAACACGCAATGATGGAATCGTATATTACTCAATCTTCACAATTTGTTTTAATTTTGCTTAGAGGTTAAAATAGAGGTTATAGTCAAAAAAGTATAGGAGTGGCGAATGTGTTTTCAAAAGTACATCCTAAAGCAACAATTATAGGAACAATTGCACTTGTTATGGTTGCTTTAGTTACGTATGTATTACCAATACTAGGGCTGATTCTATGTTTATTCGCTACGATTCCAGGCATTATTTTATGGAATAAATCTATTCCATCATTTGGAATTGGAGCGCTAATCACAGTTATTCTTACCACATTATTGGGTAATACATTTGTATTAAGTGCCATGATTTTAGTTTTAATGCTTAGCTTTATTATTGGCCAATTATTGAAAGAACGTGCCTCTAAAGAACGCATCTTATTTATAGCTACAACATATTTAAGTATATTTACTTTAGTCGCATTTATGCTATTACAAACGTTTAAAAAGATACCTAGCGCTACGACATTAATTAAGCCTTTCAAAGATGCAATGCACAATGCGGTTGTAACGACAGGCGTAGAATCAGATTATAAAACGATTCTTGAAGAAGGGTTCCGTCAAATGGCAGTCCAACTTCCAAGTTTTATAATCGTTATAGTCTTTATTTTAGTCTTAATTAACATAATTATTACATTTCCAATTCTTCGTAAATTTAAAGTAGCTACACCAATTTTTAAACCATTATTTGCTTGGCAGCTTAACCGTTCATTACTTTGGGTTTATATGGTTGTTTTATTATGCGTAATGTTCGCAACAGGGCCAAGTACTTTCCAAAGCATCGTATTAAATTTCGAAGTTGTGTTATCATTACTGATGTATATCCAAGGATTGAGTTTAATTCATTTCTTTGGTAAAGCAAAACGTATTCCAAATGTTGTAACGATATTGCTGATGGTTGTGGGGACAATTATTACACCAGCAACACATATCATTGCATTACTTGGTGTACTTGATTTAGGAATTAATTTAAAACGAATGATTAAAAAATGACTTTAAAAAGTGAATAGAGGTGGAATAATGAACCGTCAATCCACTAAGAAGGCATTACTCATACCATTTATTTTAATGGTACTTACTTCAATTGCACTTGTCGTAGTATGGTTTATCTTTAAACCATTAGTTGCGACCATTGCAGCAGCTATTTTAGTCGTGATGATTATTATTGGCATTGTATTAGTAAGACAGGCCTTGTTGAAAATGGATAATTATGTGGATAATTTAAGTGGTCATATCTCGGCTGGAAGCAATAGGGCAATTAAACGATTGCCAATTGGCATGGTCGTTCTTGATGCTGATGATCATATTGAATGGATTAACCAGTACATGTCTGAACACTTAGAAACGAATGTCATCTCAGAACCAGTCAATGAAGTTTTTCCGAATATTTTAAAGCAGTTGGAAAAGGTGCAAGAAGTCGAAATCGAACATGGCCAATATCATTACCATGTACGTCATTCTGAAGAGGAAAATTGTCTATATTTCTTTGATATCACAGATGAAGTGCATACCAATGAACTATATGAAGAATCAAAACCGATTATTGCAACATTATTCTTAGATAACTATGATGAAATCACGCAAAATATGAACGACACACAACGTTCTGAAATCAACTCAATGGTAACACGAGTGATTAGTCGTTGGGCATCAGAATATAATATTTTCTTCAAACGTTATAATTCTGACCAGTTCGTTGCGTATTTAAATCAAAAAATATTAGCCGAAGTTGAAGAATCGAACTTTGAAATTCTTAGCCAACTACGCGAAAAAAGTGTTGGTTACCGTGCCCAATTAACATTGAGTATCGGTGTCGGTGAAGGTACTGAGAACTTAATTGATCTTGGTGAGTTATCACAATCTGGTTTAGATTTAGCATTAGGTCGTGGTGGTGACCAAGTAGCAATTAAAAATATGAACGGAAATGTACGATTCTATGGCGGTAAGACTGACCCGATGGAAAAACGTACGCGTGTAAGAGCGCGTGTTATTTCTCATGCATTAAAGGATATCTTAACCGAAGGCGACAAAGTAATTATTATGGGACACAAACGTCCCGATTTAGATGCGATTGGTGCAGCGATAGGTGTATCAAGATTCGCATTAATGAATAACTTAGAAGCCTACGTAGTCTTGAATGAGGAAGATATTGATCCAACATTACGTCGTGTAATGGATGAAATCGATAAGAAACCAGAATTGAAAGAGCGATTCGTCACATCAGATGAAGCTTGGGATATGATGACATCTAAATCTACGATCGTCGTTGTGGATACACATAAACCAGAGATGGTATTAGATGAGAACATTTTAAATAAAGCTAACCGTAAAGTGGTCATTGACCATCATAGACGAGGAGAAAGCTTTATTTCTAACCCGTTATTAGTTTATATGGAACCTTACGCAAGTTCGACAGCAGAACTTGTGACAGAGTTATTAGAATATCAACCAACTGAACAACGTTTAACACGTTTAGAATCTACAGTCATGTATGCAGGTATTATCGTTGATACACGTAACTTCACATTACGTACAGGTTCTAGAACGTTTGACGCTGCAAGCTATTTACGTGCTCACGGCGCAGATACGATATTAACACAACATTTCTTAAAAGATGATGTCGATACGTATATTAATCGTTCAGAGCTTATTCGAACAGTTGAAGTTCAAGATAATGGTATAGCGATAGCACATGGTTCTAACGAAAAAATTTATCATCCTGTTACAGTTGCACAAGCTGCGGATGAGTTGTTAAGTTTAGAAGGTATAGAGGCTTCTTATGTTGTGGCTAAACGTGAAGATAACTTAATAGGTATCTCAGCACGTTCATTAGGCTCTATTAATGTTCAATTAACGATGGAAGCATTAGGTGGCGGCGGTCACTTAACGAATGCTGCAACGCAATTGAAAGGATTATCAATTGAAGAAGCGATTGAACAATTACAACAAGCAATTACAGAACAAATGAGTAGGAGTGAAGACGCATGAAAGTAATTTTCACACAAGACGTTAAAGGTAAAGGTAAAAAAGGCGAAATTAAAGATGTACCAGTAGGTTATGCAAATAACTTTTTAATTAAAAATAACTATGCTGTTGAAGCAACTCCAGGTAATTTAAAACAATTAGAACAACAAAATAAACGTGCTGAAGCGGACAGACAAAAAGAAATCGATGACGCTAAAGCATTAAAAGCTAAATTAGAAGAAATCGAAGTTGAAGTAAGTGCTAAAACTGGTGAAGGTGGCAAATTGTTTGGTTCTGTAAGTACGAAACAAATTGCTGAAGCACTTAAAACACAACATGATATTAAAATTGATAAACGTAAAATGGATTTACCTCAAGGTATCCATGCATTAGGTTATACAAATGTACCTGTTAAATTAGATAAAGAAGTTGAAGGAACTATTCGTGTTCATACAGTAGAAAAATAAGTTTTCCTTTCCTAGCGGAAAGAAATTTTGTTGGTTGGCTTTTAACTACGCTTAAGTTGATACGCTTTCCCAGGGTACAGTTTTAGCCAGAATTACCTCACAGATAAATCTGTGGGTAATTCTAAGGTCTTCAACTTGTACTGTTCCCTCGGGAGTCTTTCAACTACGCTTCGTTAGCCAACCACAAAATTTCTCTTTTTCTAAAAAGAATTTATTATTTTATCTTAAGTGGAATTCTTCAAAATCGTAATTTTAAAAATAAAGTTATTATTTAACTTGAAAAAGTAAAACAAGTTTTTAATTTTAATTGCTAATTATAATAATTTGGGAAGATAAGTAACTCAAACAAATAATGCTAAGATAAATAACGCAGCGTAGTTGTGAGACTCCTAGTGGAAAAGAAAGCGGGAGTGGGACATAAATAATATAATAATGCTATTTAGCAAATTCGCAGTAGTTGACTGAACTGAGAAGGCGCTTAAATCAAGCTTTTCTCAGTTCTAGTCACCCTTGCAGGGGTGGGACGACGAATTTAAAAGAATTCTGTCCCACTCCCTTTCCCACAGGAAAGCGAAACAACTTAAGCAAGTGACCATTTATCTTAGAATTAAAATTTAATTGAGCAATGTTGCACTGTGTTTGAGAAACTTTAGATGGATTAGATTTAGAGGTGTATGAATCAATGGATAATATGTATGAGCAAAAACAAATGCCACATAACAATGAAGCTGAACAATCTGTCTTAGGTGCAATTATTTTAGATCCACAATTGATTAATTCGACTCAGGAAGTGCTTCTTCCTGAGTCCTTTTATAGAGGTGCCCACCAACACATCTTCAGAGCGATGATGAATCTGAATGAAGATGGTGATGAAATTGATGTCGTAACGTTAATGGATCAATTAACTAAAGAAGGTACATTAAGTGAGGCTGGTGGTCCTCAATATTTAGCGGAACTCTCAAATAATGTACCAACGACACGTAATATTCAGTACTACACAAATATCGTTTCAAATCATGCATTGAAGCGCAGATTAATTCAAACTGCGGATAGCATTGCGAATGATGGTTATGATAATGAACTCGAATTAGATGCGATTTTAAGTGATGCAGAGCGACGCATTCTTGAACTATCATCTAATCGACAAAGTGATGGATTTAAGGATATTAGAGATGTATTAGGGCAAGTTTATGAAACAGCTGAAGAACTCGATCAAAATAGTGGTCAAACACCGGGTATTCCTACCGGGTATCGCGATTTAGATCAAATGACAGCTGGGTTTAACCGAAATGATTTAATTATTTTAGCAGCCCGTCCTTCAGTAGGTAAGACTGCCTTCGCTCTTAATATTGCGCAAAAGGTAGCGACACATGAAGGTAATTATACTGTTGGTATTTTCTCACTCGAGATGGGGGCAGACCAATTAGCAACACGTATGATTTGTAGTTCAGGTAATGTGGACTCTAACCGATTACGTACAGGTACGATGACAGAAGAAGACTGGAATCGATTTACAATTGCAGTCGGTAAATTATCACGTACTAAAATTTTCATCGATGATACACCTGGTATTCGAATTACAGACTTACGTTCTAAATGTCGTCGTTTAAAACAAGAGCACGGTTTAGATATGATTGTGATTGACTACTTACAGTTGATTCAAGGTAGTGGTTCTCGTGCTTCTGATAACAGACAACAAGAAGTATCTGAGATTTCACGTACATTAAAAGCGATTGCGCGTGAATTAGAATGTCCTGTTATCGCACTAAGTCAGTTATCTCGTGGTGTGGAACAACGTCAAGATAAACGACCAATGATGAGTGATATTCGTGAATCTGGTTCTATCGAGCAAGATGCTGATATCGTTGCCTTCTTATATCGTGATGATTATTATAATCGTGGCGAGGGTGAGGATGATGACGCAGGTTTCGAACCACAATCAAATGATGAAAATGGCGAAATTGAAATCATTATCGCTAAACAACGTAATGGTCCGACAGGGACTGTGAAGCTACACTTTATGAAACAATATAATAAATTTACAGACATTGATTATGCACATGCGGATATGTCATAAAAATATTTTTTACCGTACATTAAAAGTTTTGTAAACTTAAATGTACGGTTTTTATTTTGTTTTGGCAATGATTTTTAAGCGTAAGTATGTATAATGATTTTTGATAAAAAGAACTTTAATACGCTTAATATCAACGTTTTAAAAGATTTATTGAATAGAATAATATTTAAGTAATGACGTGATATGTCTTAAATTTAATGTTCGATTTTTATTTGCATTATAAGGTTCGTATTGATAGAATACTTAATGGTTAATTGAGAAAACTTTGGAGGTGCTCACATGTCATCAATCGTAGTTGTTGGGACACAATGGGGAGACGAAGGTAAAGGTAAAATTACAGATTTCTTAGCAGAACAAGCAGATGTTATTGCGCGCTTTTCAGGAGGTAATAACGCAGGTCATACGATTCAATTTGGTGGAGAAACTTATAAATTACATTTAGTACCATCAGGCATTTTTTACAAAGATAAATTAGCAGTGATTGGTAACGGCGTTGTTGTAGATCCAGTTGCATTATTAAAAGAGTTAGACGCTTTAAATGAACGTGGTGTATCTACTTCAAACTTACGTATTTCTAACCGTGCGCAAGTCATTCTTCCATATCACTTAGCACAAGATGAATATGAAGAACGTCGTCGTGGCGATAATAAAATCGGTACGACTAAAAAAGGTATCGGACCAGCTTATGTTGATAAAGCACAACGTATTGGTATCCGCATGGCTGACTTATTAGAAAAAGAAACATTCGAAAGACGTTTAAAAGAAAACATTGAAGTTAAAAATGCATATTTCAAAGGTATGTTTAATGAAACTTGCCCACGTTTCGATGAAATCTTTGATGAATACTATGCTGCAGGTCAACGTCTAAAAGAATTTGTTACGGATACTTCTAAAATCTTAGACGATGCATTTGTAGCTGAAGAAAAAGTTTTATTTGAAGGTGCACAAGGTGTCATGTTAGATATTGACCACGGTACATATCCTTTCGTAACTTCAAGTAACCCTGTTGCAGGTAACGTAACAGTTGGTACAGGTGTAGGCCCAACTTTCGTATCTAAAGTGATTGGTGTATGTAAAGCATATACTTCTCGTGTAGGTGACGGTCCATTCCCTACAGAATTATTTGATGAAGATGGACATCATATTAGAGAGGTTGGTCGTGAATACGGTACAACAACAGGACGTCCACGTCGTGTAGGTTGGTTTGATTCAGTTGTCTTACGTCACTCTCGTCGTGTTAGCGGTATTACAGACTTATCTATTAACTCTATCGACGTGCTTACAGGTCTTGATACAGTGAAGATTTGTACTGCATATGAATTAGATGGAGAAGAAATTACAGAATATCCAGCTAACCTTGATCAATTACGTCGTTGTAAACCAATCTTTGAAGAATTACCAGGATGGAAAGAAGATATCACTGGTTGCCGTACATTGGAAGAATTACCAGACAATGCACGTAAATACTTAGAACGCATTTCTGAATTATGTAATGTACGTATTTCAATCTTCTCAGTAGGTCCAGACCGTGATCAAACAAATTTATTAGAACAATTGTGGTAAGAAAAGGTGCGAAGAAAAGGTGTGGAAGTGAGCGTTTAGGTTTTGAGCAGAATCGAAAAGTGAGCAAAACTGTTTCTCAAGTTTTGCCGAGCTTTGAGAATTTCTGCCGAAAAACCTGCTCACTGAAACCCGTTCATCATTCCGGAAATACCATTTATTTTTGTAGGCATTGATTCGTTCAGTGCCTATTTTTTATACAAATATGAGTGTAAAAAGATTTAAAATGATACATATATAACCTTAAAATCCTTGTTACAATAATGCTTTTCTAAAAATTAAGGGATTTATAAAAAAATATTAAAATTATGTAAAAAATGTCTTGTCTTCAAAATAAAGCCTGTGCTATAATCTATCTTGTGCTTAAGAACGGCTCCTTGGTCAAGCGGTTAAGACACCGCCCTTTCACGGCGGTAACACGGGTTCGAGTCCCGTAGGAGTCACCATTTTTTAGGTCTCGTAGTGTAGCGGTTAACACGCCTGCCTGTCACGCAGGAGATCGCGGGTTCGATTCCCGTCGAGACCGTATTGCTTATCCAAAAGGATAGGCATTTTTTTATGCCTTCATCATGCTATTTTTCATATATTATTTTTAATCCCTTTTTGAAATCTTTTCCCAAAAAATCAATACAAACTAAATCAAAATATTGTAAGACATTCATTTGCATTACAAATAGATGACGTCGCAACAGAATCTTAATATTAATCATCGGTTTAAAATAGAATGCTTGCTACACAACTATTGAGTCGTATCATCTTTCTGTAATAATGCGTTGAATAGGCGTCACTACGACTTTTGTCCCGTATTCAAAGGGTTCAACTTATTTGTAATATTAAATTAGAGTGGTAAACTTTAAACGAATATTATTCTATAATTTTAAATATGAAAATAGAATTACATGAATATTAATGGTAAATTATATAGTAGATTAATATGCGCTATAAACTTATTAAAACGCATCAAATCACAGTTTAATCTTTACTAATTTATAAGAATGAATATTGAAATATAGAACTATAATTTGAGAAATGAGGTTTATAGATATGGCAAGAAAAGTAGTTGTTGTCGATGACGAAAAGCCAATTGCGGACATCTTAGAGTTTAATTTGAAAAAAGAAGGTTATGATGTTTACTGTGCCTATGATGGTAATGATGCAGTAGATTTAATATATGAAGAAGAACCAGATATCGTATTATTAGACATCATGTTACCTGGTCGTGACGGTATGGAAGTGTGCCGTGAAGTACGTAAGAAATTCGAAATGCCTATTATTATGTTAACAGCGAAAGACTCTGAAATCGATAAAGTATTAGGCCTTGAACTGGGTGCAGATGACTATGTTACGAAACCGTTCAGTACACGTGAATTAATCGCACGTGTGAAAGCGAACTTACGTCGTCATTATTCTCAGCCAGCGCAAGAGGTAAGTGGTACGACAAATGAAATTACAATCAAAGATATTGTGATTTATCCAGACGCTTACTCTATTAAGAAGCGCGGGGAAGATATTGAATTGACACACAGAGAGTTTGAACTCTTCCACTATCTTTCTAAACATATGGGTCAAGTGATGACACGTGAACATTTATTACAAACTGTATGGGGCTATGATTACTTTGGTGACGTGCGTACAGTTGACGTAACGATTCGTCGTTTACGTGAGAAGATTGAAGACGATCCTTCACACCCTGAGTATATTGTGACACGTAGAGGCGTTGGATACTTCCTCCAACAACACGATTAGGAGTTTGCGACTATGAAGTGGCTGAAACAGTTACAATCCCTTCACACCAAGCTCGTTATTGTTTATGTGTTATTGATTATTATTGGAATGCAGATTATCGGTCTGTATTTCACTAATAGTTTAGAAAAAGAACTGACAAATAACTTCATGAAGAATATTAAGCAATATGCGACTCAGCTCGAAGTTAATATTGAGCGGATATATAGAGATGATCCATCTAACGCTCAAAAAGAAGTTCAAAGTTTATTAAATGAGTATGCCAACCGTCAAGAAATTGAAGAAATTCGTTTTATTGATAAAGATCAAATCATAATGGCTACAGCGAAGGTATCATCGCATAATATGATTAATCAGAAGGTAAATGATAACTCCGTTCAAAAAGCCTTATCGCTAGGTGAATCTAATAGTCACAATGTCTTGAAAGACTATGGTAGCGGTAAAGAACGAATTTGGATTTACAATTTGCCAGTCAAAAATGGCAATGAGACGATTGGTAATATTTACATAGAATCGAATATCAATGATGTCTATAATCAGTTGAACAACATCAACCAAATCTTCATTATTGGTACTGCGATTTCCCTATTCATTACAGTGATACTTGGTTTCTTTATCGCAAGGACGATTACAAGGCCGATTACAGATATGCGTAATCAGACGGTAGAGATGTCTAAAGGTAATTACACACAACGCGTTAAGATATATGGTAATGACGAAATCGGTGAATTAGCTTTAGCCTTCAATAACCTGTCTAAGCGTGTTCAAGAAGCACAAGCAAATACTGAGAGTGAGAAACGTCGATTAGACTCAGTTATCACACATATGAGTGACGGTATTATCGCAACAGACCGACGTGGTCGTGTACGTATCGTCAATGATATGGCTATCAAAATGCTAGGTATGGCTAGAGAAGACTTAATTGGCTACTATATGCTTAGTGTATTGAATTTAGAAGATGAGTTCTCATTAGATGAAATTCAAGAGAATAACGATAGTTTCTTATTAGATATGAATGAAGAGGAAGGGATTATCGCACGTGTGAATTTCAGTACAATTGTTCAAGAAACTGGATTTGTGACGGGTTACATAGCGGTATTACATGATGTTACTGAGCAACAACAAGTTGAACGTGAACGTCGTGAATTCGTTGCAAACGTATCACACGAATTGCGTACACCTTTAACATCTATGAACAGTTATATAGAGGCACTTGAAGAAGGTGCTTGGAAAGATGACAATTTAGCACCATCATTCTTATCCGTTACACGTGAAGAGACAGAACGAATGATTCGTCTTGTTAATGATTTACTTCAATTATCGAAAATGGATAACGAATCTGAACAAATTACGAAAGAAATTGTCGACTTTAACATGTTCATCAATAAGATTATTAATCGTCATGAAATGGCAGCTAAAGACACGACATTTGTACGTGAAATTCCATCTGAAACGATCTTCACAGAAATCGATCCAGATAAGATGACGCAAGTGTTTGATAACGTTATTACGAATGCGATGAAATACTCTCGTGGTGAAAAACGCGTCGAGTTCCACGTGAAACAGAATGCGTTATATAATCGTATGACGATTCGTATTAAAGATAATGGTATCGGTATCCCGATTAACAAAGTAGATAAAATCTTTGATCGTTTCTATCGTGTAGACAAAGCGCGTACACGTAAAATGGGAGGTACTGGTTTAGGACTAGCCATTTCGAAAGAGATTGTAGAAGCACACAATGGACGTATTTGGGCAAACAGTGTTGAAGGACAAGGTACATCGATATTTATTACACTTCCATGTGAAGTTATAGACGACGGTGATTGGGATGAAGAGTAAAGAACATATTAAATCGATTATTCTTTTCCTATTAGTCATGATGAGTGTGGTACTAACGTTTATGGTATGGAATTTCTCACCAGACTTGAATAACATCGATAGTACAGATAGTAAAAAGAGCAATACTAAGACAATCGGCAAGCCAATGTCTGCCAATATCGAAAATGTCATAGCGCCGTATCAAATTGTAGAAGTTAAAGGCGATAAAGTGAAAGGTTTGGCACCTTCTCGAGCGCAGTTGTCTCAAGTCATAGGTACATTGAAAAATCACGAAGTCAGTAAAGTGGAACACATTCAACGAGATTATAATTTAAATATCCCTATGTTAAATGACCACCACTTTACTGTACTGGATTTCACTTATGATATGCCTTTAACAACGTATTTAGGCCAAGTGTTAAATTCATCAGCGAAAGTACCTAAAAATTTCAAATTTAATCGAATCATCGTTAGCCAAAACCCTAAAGGTAATTTAGAGTTGTTTGCGATTAGCGAAGACCGTCATGAAGTCATGAAAGTAACGATGACTGCAAAGGCAAATCACTTTATTAAAGTGATGGATCATTTAAATAATGAAATGCAGAAATATTCAGAAGTGATTACGAATAAAGATACGATTGATAAAGCGACACATATATTCGCACCAAGTCATCCGAAAGATATGCGTTCATACCGTATGGTTTATGATACGATTCCAGTCGAAACGATGAATGCGATTTTATTTGACGACTCAGTGATTATCCGAAGCGGTAAGAGTGGTTCGACGACGTATAATAATAACACTGGTGTAGCGAACTATAATGATGAAAGCAAAAAATATCATTATAAAAATTTATCTGAAGATGAATCAAGTTCGAGTGATATGGACTCAACCATTCCAAGCACATTTGAATATATTAATGGGCATGGTGGCTTCTTTAACGATGATTTCCGTCTGTTCAATACAGAAAATTTATCCGGTGAATTAACGTATCAACTCTTCCTCAATGGCTATCCAACATTTAATGATCAGCAATTAAATGATATTGAAGTGACTTGGGGAGACAAAGGTATTTATGATTATAAACGCGCTTTATTACGTTCTAGTGTACCTCTAGAGGGTGAAACGAAGTCACTGGATAGTGTTGAAAGTGTGCGTTCTTCATTGGCAAATAATCATAACCTAGATTTTGAAAAGGTTACGAATATGGTCATTGGCTATAAAGAGGATGATCGACCTGATAAAGATGATATAGAAGTGCAGCGTAATAGTGAGCTTGTGCCAACGTGGTATATTCAATACGATGGCGATTGGTATGCTTATGAGGATGGGAGGCTTGAATAAATGAATTGGAAACGAACGAAGACATTGTTTATTTTCGTATTTATTCTAGTCAATATCCTGCTTGTATTGATTTACGTGAATAAGGTTACGAAGTCTCAAATCAATGAATCTGAAAGTGATAATGAAGTGAAATTTCAACAAGAAGAAATTAAAATTTCGAATGATCTGCTAAATAAAGATGTGAGTGGTACGAAGATGCAGATGATTACGGCTAAGTCTAAAGATTTTAAGAGTTATGCGAAAGGTAAGTCCTCATTAGAAACGGAGTATTCAGGTAATACGTTAACAGGTGAAATCGATAGTACGGTTAATGTGAGTGATAGTAATTTAAGTGATTTAAAAGACTATATCATGAGCAACATCTACAATGGTAAGATGTATCAACTTGGCGATGTTTCATCTAATGCTGTGACATACGAGCAGACGTATGAAGGTTATCCTTTGATGAATAATAACAAAGCACGTTTACGTTTTAATGTAAATGATGGTAAAGCGACAAGTTATGAGCAATCTGCAATGAATAAGATTGAACCTGCGAAGAGTGATAATAATCCTAAGAAACAGGTCATTACACCACGTAAAGCGATTGAAACGTTATACTTTAATCGTTACTTAAAATCAGGCGATGAAGTGTTGGATGCACGATTAGGATATTACTCTGTTGTGAGAGAAACGAACGTGCAGTTGTTGCAAGCAAACTGGGAAATTAAAGTGAAGCATAAAGGTAAGGAAGATGTGAAGACCTATTATGTTGAAGCGACATCATCAAATCCTAAAGTGATTGATAACTAGGGAGCAGGACAGAAATAATATTTTTCCAAAATTTATTTCGTGGTCCTGCTCCGGCAAGGTTGACTAGAATTAAAAAAAGCTTGTTACAAGTGCATTTTTAATTCAGTCAACTACTGCCAAATATATATGTAGCCTGAGACATTGAATTATGCTCAGGCTCTTATTGTCGAATTAAAATGTTTTAATTTCGTTTAAGTTGCTTCGCGTTCCTGGGGTGCTGTCTCTAAAGCAGCTCTTGGATGGATAATATTCTTTGGTTGCGACGCTTTCCTGTGGGAAAGGCTCGTGCCTGTAGTCACTCGACACTTTCTTTTCCACTAGGAGTCGCGCAACACCATTTATTATCCATCATTAGAGCTACTTACCTAAGTGTTAAAGCACTTAGGTTCTTTGAAACTACTGCTCCCCTAGGAGTTTCCGCAACTCTGTTTCGTTATCTATCTTAGAACTGCGTATGTGAGTGTGTGAATGGTTATTTTCAATAGATTACCATTCTCTGTTCTTAATTAGAAAGAAATGATATTTGGTGTGGAAAGTATAGTAAGTGTGTGAGTCTATTAGTGTCTCATGCACTTATTTTATTTATATGTGTAAGTGTTGTATATAAACAAGGGATTGGAACTTTAATTTTTGTATTGGTATAGTATAATATAAAGGTATTTTAGAGAACTGGAATGTTTCGAATGATATGGTTTGTTCGAAACTTCATTTTTTTAATTAAAGAGTGCAGAATATAAGGAATTAGACTGAAGGCACTCTAAAATATAGTGTAAGTTGTCGGAAGTAGAAAGGATGAGTCGCTTGATACGAATGAGTGTATTGGCGAGTGGTAGTACAGGGAATGCCACTTATGTTGAAAGTGATAAAGGCAGTCTATTAGTAGATGTTGGACTCACTGGCAAGAAGATGGAAGCGTTATTTAGTCAAATTGATAGAAATATAAAAGATTTAAACGGCATTCTAGTTACTCATGAACATAGTGACCATATTAAAGGTTTGGGTGTACTTGCGCGTAAATATGGTTTACCGATTTATGCGAATGAAAATACTTGGAAAGCAATAGAGAAGAAGGATAGTAAAATTCCAATGGATCAAAAATTCATTTTTAATCCGTATGAAACAAAATCAATTGCAGGTTTTGATATTGAATCATTTAATGTATCGCATGATGCGATTGACCCACAGTTTTACATTTTCCACAATAACTATAAGAAATTTACGATGATCACAGATACAGGCTATGTTTCAGATAGAATGAAAGGTATGATTCAAGGTAGTGATGCTTTTATGTTCGAGAGTAATCATGATGTGGATATGTTACGTATGTGTCGCTATCCTTGGAAGACGAAGCAACGTATTTTAAGTGATATGGGGCATGTGTCTAATGAAGATGCAGGACTAGCGATGACAGACGTGATTACAGGTAATACGAAACGTATCTACCTTTCACATTTATCACAAGATAACAATATGAAAGATTTAGCACGTATGAGCGTTGGACAAGTATTAAATGAACATGATATAGACACTGAAAAAGAAGTGCTATTATGTGATACAGATAAAGCCCAAGCTACACCGATATATACATTGTAATTATTTAGACGAACGACCTACTTATAAACTTAGTATTTGTAAGTAGGTTGTTTTTTATGTATTGAGTTAATTATCTAATAATTTGGACTATACATGATTATTCAAAATGAACCTTATTATAACAAGATTTAGCTCAAATCTGTGAATAAATATTTAAGACTTACTTAAAGTTATCCCCAAAACGAGGATGAGTTATCCACTTTTGTGTATAATACACACAGAAATACTCACATTATTCACAGACTTATCCACAGATATACAAAGATAATCACATAAAGCGGGATATTTTAAAAGATTTTCCCGTAATTCGTATACATTACTGTTATAATTAGAGGGAATTCTGTTAACAAGTTGATAACTTGTGGATAAGTAGGATAACTATTAAGATCTATGGAGGATTTTATGAAGATAACAATCTTAGCTGTGGGTAAATTAAAAGAAAAATATTGGAAACAAGCAATATCAGAATATGAAAAAAGATTAGGTGCATATTCCAAAATTGAAATTATTGAAGTACCCGATGAAAAAGCACCTGAAAATATGAGTGATAAAGAAATAGAACAAGTGAAAGAAAAAGAGGGCCAACGCTTATTAGCTAAAATAAAGCCGCAAGCCACAGTCATCACTTTAGAAATACAAGGTAAAATGTTGTCCTCAGAAGGTTTAGCTGAGGAAATGCAACGACGCATGACACAAGGACAAAGTGACTTCGTCTTTGTGATTGGCGGATCAAACGGATTACATGAAGACGTCTTAAAACGCAGCAACTACGCACTCTCATTCAGCAAAATGACGTTCCCACATCAAATGATGCGCGTCGTCTTAATCGAACAAGTATACAGAGCATTTAAGATCATGCGAGGCGAAGCATATCATAAGTGATGCGGTTTTTTATGCAGTTTAATTATAATTTCATCATAAAATTTCTAAAAAATCTACATTCATAGTATATCTATATTACAATGTCTATTATCATAAATATATAAACTAATATTCAACACATAATATGGAGTGATAATATGAATGTAAGATTACTCGATGAAATAAGCGAGATATTAAATAATATTGAAAGATATTGGATAAATGGGAAATTAGCAAAACAATTGGTAATAGAAGATTTAAGAGATAATAATAGCAAGTTGATTTCTAGGCTTTTATCTAGTCAATCTATCTATGAAACATATGTTCAAGATATTGACGGTTATAAAATATTTGATAAAGAAGCGTTTATTTCAATGCTACGCTATAAAAATTATTGGCAAGACAGCTATACAAAGTACGCTAATAAAATTGGGTTAACATCTGAAGGAAAATATTTAGATTATAATTCTGATATCGTATTAGATTTTCCATTTAAGGACTGTGTTCTTGAAGGTGGAATGACAAAAGAAGACAGTATTTTAAAAAATGACGAAAAATTTTACAATCAAGTCATTGCTAAAGAAGAAATTGATACATTAGTGTCACCAAAGGTATTTACAAATATAAAAAAATACGACGAAAACAAAAAATGTAAAAATGTAAAATTTTCAGAAAATGATAATTTGATTATCAAAGGAAATAATTTAATTGCATTATATAGCTTGAAAAAAAAGTATGCCGGTAAAGTAAAAATGATTTATATAGATCCACCTTATAATACTAAAGGTGATAGTTTTGTATATAACGATAAGTTTAATCATGCAACATGGCTCACCTTTATAAAAAATCGCTTAGTTTTAGCTAAAGATTTTATGAAGGACGATGGAATAATTATGATTCAATGTGATGATAACGAACAAGCGTACTTAAAAGTATTAGCAGATGAGATTTTTGGTAGAGAAAATTTCATTAATAATTTGACAGTGGTCATGAACTTAAAAGGAAATCAAGATCAATTTGCTTTTGCAGGTACACATGAATATGTTTTAGTTTATTGCAAAAATAAAACGAAAGCAGAATTTTATCAACTCAGTTTAAAAAATTCTGAAAAACTAGAAGAATGGCAACAAGATGAAATAGGCTTCTATAAAAGAGGGGCGAATTTAAAAGCAACCGGAGTGAATGCTCCTAGAAATAAAAGACCAAACCTATTTTATCCAATATTTTTATTTGACGATGGTAGTGTTAGTACTATCGAAAAAGAGGGGTATAAAGAAAAAATATTACCAATTACAAATGGTCAAGAAATGTCTTGGAGATGGCAAAAATCTACTTTAGAAAGAAATATTGAAGATGTTATTGTGATTAATAATGATAATAATATAAGTCTTTATAAAAAACAAAGACCAGAAATAGGGGATTTACCATCATATAAGCCAAAAACTCTGATGTACAAACCGACGTATAGTAGTGGAAATGGTACCAATCAGATTAAGAATCTCTTTAAAGAAAAAATTTTTAATTTTGCTAAGCCAGAAGAATTGATTAAAGATTTTATAGAAATATCAACAAGGGAACAAGACTTAGTGTTGGATTTCTTTATGGGTTCGGCTACAACTCAAGCTGTCGCTCACAAGATGAACCGTCAGTATATAGGTATAGAACAAATGGACTACATTAACACTGTCTCAGTTCCAAGATTACAGAAAGTAATTGAAGGCGAACAAGGTGGTATTTCTAAAGATGTTGATTGGCATGGAGGAGGCTCTTTTGTATATGCTGAATTAGCAAAAGAAAACCAAGATATTGTAGATAGAATTATAAGTAGTAAAACAAAAGAAGAGCTTAACCAACAAATTGATAATTTATTAGATAATGGTGTGCTTAATTATGAAGTAGACTTTAACGAGTTCGTAAATAGAAAAAAAGAGTTCAATGAATTGAAGCTTGATGAACAAAAAGAAGTATTAATTAGAGTCTTAGATAGTAATCAACTATATGTTAATTACTCTGATATTGAGGATACTGCATATAATTTTACCGAAGATGAAATAGCATTTAATCATAGTTTTTATGGAGGCGAGTAGTAATGTCAGAATTATTACATGATAAGCTTACATATAGTTTTGATATATTTAATCCTTATGAACAAGTGCCAAATTATATAGTTGACAATTTAAATCATAAATTAAGACCATATCAAAAAGAAGCAGTAGAAAGATTAATGTTTTTAGAAGAAAAAGCTAAAATTAAATGTGATCGATTGATGTTTAATATGGCAACAGGTTCTGGAAAAACACTTGTATTAGCCGCTTCAATATTATATTTATTTAAAGAAAAAGGATATCAAAATTTTTTATTTTTTGTTAATAGTACAGCAATTGTTAATAAAACGTATGACAATTTAACGAATACAGTATCTAGTAAGTATTTATTCAATCCAGAAGGTATCGTGATTGACGGTAAATCAATTAATATTCAATTAGTAGAGAATTATCCTATTTTACCTGATGAAAATACGATTTATCTTAAATTAACAACAATTAATGCGTTACACGATAAATTAAATTATCCAAGAGAAAATGAAATTACATATGAGGATTTAGCTCAATTTCCACTTGTATTATTAGCTGATGAAGCGCACCATTTGAATGTAAGTACAAAGAAAAAAGGAAAAAAGGATACAATACAAATTGAAGAAACGAACTGGGAAGTAACTGTTGACCGAATTATGAAGCAAAACAATAAGAATAAATTACTAGAATTTACAGCAACGGTACAGTTAGAAGACGATATTTTTGAAAAATATAAAGATAAAATTTTATATCGATATGATTTAAAAGAATTCATGCAAAATGGTTATTCAAAAAATGTAACGCTTCTACATGCAAGTGAAGAAAATGAATCAAAAATTTTACATGCTTTGCTAATGAGTGAATATAAAAAATATATAGCTGAAAAAAATGACATTATACTTAAACCGGTTATTATGTTTCAATCTACCTCTATTAAAGGTTCCCAAGAAATACAACAAATGATGTTAAATCATCTAGAACATCTAACCTTTGATCAATTAGAAAAGGTTATTAATGACGGCTATAAATTTTACTCTGGCCAAAATAGTATTTGGAGTAAAGTTTTTAGCTTTTATAAACACTCTAATTTAACAAAAGTATTAAATGACTTGAAATGGGATTTTAATAAACAAACGACATTAAATGTAAATAATGATAAAGAAAAAGAAAAAAATGCTCAGTTACTGAATAATTTAGAAGATATAGATAACCCAATAAGAGCTATTTTTGCAGTGTACAAACTCAATGAAGGTTGGGATGTTTTAAATCTTTTTGATATTGTGAAAATTGATGAGAAGAAGAAAGTGAATAAAGCTGCAACAAATGCAGAAGCGCAACTTATTGGTCGAGGGGCTAGATATTATCCATTTATTTATAATAGGAAAAACTCTTATAAACGTAGATTTGACTATGAACTTAGTGATTTAAAAGTTATCGAGACTTTACATTATCACACGATTAATGATTCTACTTATATTAAAAATTTGCATCAATCTTTAACAGAAGCAAAAGTACAAACCAACGCAGATATTAGTGAAGTGTACGAAGGCAAAGTAAAAAGTAAATTTAAAAAGACAGAGCTTTTTAAGAATGGAAACATATATATCAATAAAACAGTCCCGACAACCTCAGAAGATTATCAAAATCTAGAAGATTACAGTGCGACAAGAATTTATAAAAAAGACTTATATAAAACGAGTGAATCAAATTTAATTCAAGGGATTAAAAATATAGCAGAAAATCGAAAAGAAGTGAAACTAAGTTTAAGTAAACCATTATTGCAAAAAGCATTAAGAAGTAATCCGTTTTTTAGATATTCTAATTTAAAAGAGTACGTACCGCGTATTACAAGTATGCAGACATTTATTGAATCAAAAGATTTTCTAGGCAATTTAGATATAAGCGTAACCATTCCTAAAGATATGGATGTCAGTGATATAACGCCTAAAGTCAAATTATCTGTATTAAATGAGTATTTGAGCAAACTGGAAACAAAAATAAAAAATAATTATCTAAAAGTTAAAGGTACAACAATTTTTGAAGGTATTAAAATGTCAGAATTAATCGATGATTACGTGGTTGAAGTTAATAATGTTAATAGAGATGTTTCAGATTTAGAGAGTCAGAAACGACCCAAAAATATGATTCAACATGATTGGTATATTTATAATAAAGCGATTGTAAATGGTTTAGAGAGTGATTTGATTGATTTAATTAATAATATGATGGAAGATTTACAAAAAAAATATGATGAAATCTATTTAATTCGTAATGAACGTAAAATTAAATTTAGAGAAATTAATGGTGTAAGAGGATTTATGCCTGATTTCTTACTCTACTTAAAAGATGATAATTATACTTATCAAGTATTTGTAGAACCTAAAGGCCAACATTTATTATTAAATGATGAGTGGAAAGAACAGTTTATGTTATCTATCAATAAGAGAGAAGATATTGAAGTACTCGCTGAAAATGAAAGTGTTAGATTAGTTGGTTTATGTTTTTATTCTGATGATGCGTTAAAACGTCAAGAATTTAAAGAGCAACTTAATGACAAATTATTAAGTTAAATTTATTTATCATAAAAAAATAAATTAATAAGAGCATCCCTCACTGCAAAGTGAAGGATGCTCTGTTTTTATTGTAATTAGTATAGTTTTCATTTTGATATATAATGGTTAATAATTGTCTGTAAATCATTATTAAATACCGTTGTTATAGTATCATCATTCATAAAATCTTCATAGATTTTATGAAGTATTTCTTCATCTTCAATCGCTGTAAAATGATGTACTATACCTTTTACAATTGAAATATAATTTTGCGATGCTAAGCAATTAGCAACTGTTCGCCAGTCTGAGTGTGTGGTTTCATGGTTCATAGATAATCC
>NZ_JAESMM010000024.1:0-1872 GCF_017893165.1 Staphylococcus sp. GDX8P54P | reverse complement strand
TGCATGATTTCATTTGTTACTGGATTGATGAGTTTCTTTACTTTCTTCTTATGAGGTTTTAGCATTTCCATCACTTGCTCAACACGTTCAACAACAACAGGACGCTTCGCATAAGCACCATAAGCTAGAATCACTGTGTCACTTTCGCTTATTGCTTTCATTAAGTGTATATTCGTGTGCGCATCGTATGGTTCTTTGATATGTTTAAGGTTCTGGGGGGTTTTAATATTCGAAAATAAATTCACTAAATATACAGCACCGTATCGTTCTGAATTCGCTAATTGATTGAGGATAAGAACCGTAGTAAGATCGAGTGATAATACACCATCTAAATGAGGATACATCGTTATCACAGTACAAGCCGGTTTCTTTTCATCCCATGTTTTCTTGAGTAAGTAGCGGTGTTTTTTATCACTACTGAATATAGCTTCTGTGTGTATTGTGCTTTTAATTGTATTCATATATCATCACTTCCTTTAGTATTCTTCTGGTAAAAGCATCACATAATAAAAAACGTCTACATCATCTTCTCGGATGACGTAGACTTTCTTAGGTAATGCATTTTGATATTTTACATAGTTTGTATAGTGATATTCCAATTTGTATGCAGGTTGTTCTTGTTCATGTGTGATTGAGAGTATATTCTCATCTTCTTGCAGTTTAAAAATGTGTAGGTAATCTGTCTGAGGTTGATTGTCCCGTTCTTTTACCATGTTCCAAAGTAAGATTTGAAGGTCTAGAGATAGTTGTTCACTAATGCCTCTTGTGATGTATCGATTGATTTTCATACTATTTGCCTCCATTTTGCTTTTCTTTCATGATGTCAATCACTTCGTTAATGACTGTAACAGATATTTGTGCCACTTTGATCCAATTATTCATGGTCTTTCCCTCCTTCTTTTAATAAATGACGTTCATCGATAATCGTATTTTTAGTATCAGTGAGGTAGAGAAAATCCATATCAAAATGATCCAGATAACCAATACTGATGAGTTGGTTATTGGCGTACATAAGAAATGGATAGATACTTAGCTCATGTAGTTCATCGTTATAGTAGGTATAAGTGTCAAGTGTAAGATGCGCAAGTGGGGTATGGTCTACAAAGCGAGTAGGAAGTATATTTTCTGCTGCTTCTTCTAACGCTTCACATTCCCATGTTTCATTGTTAGATAGTTGGAATAGACGAGTTATATATTGTTTGAGTTCTTGAGTGGTTGTTTTCATATCATTGCCTCCTAGATAGTGTTAGCGATGTATTTCATATACATCACTGAGATAATATATATTTGATTTATAATTTATTACGAATCCCGGTGGGAATAAGAGAAAATCCCATATGAAAAACTGCTACAAACGTTGGTATGACAAGAAAATCCCGTTATCCCGCTCATTTGTTGGGAAATATAGCTATATATTTATATATCATTTGGATTTAGTGGTGTTATTACGAGTTACTTTTTCTTTTTATATTATTTATTTATAAATAATAACGGGATTTTGGGATTACGCTTGCGTAATCCTTCTCCTACATGAAGTTAGTCAATCCCGTTACTATCCCACTTATATTTTGTTTTGGGATGTTCTTTCGTCATATCAATATAAGCTTCACATTGAGCCATGATTTGTTAGCGTGTTGAATATATTTGTTAGATGAGTGTTATTGAATGACGAAAGGACAGTACATAGATATTATATTTGAAAGTAGAGTGTTTGAGGCAAAAACAAAGACGAAGTGCTGAGGAGCACTTCGTCTAGATTATTATTATTGAAAAGTTGTTTAATAATTTCATTATTAAGTTTTAGTGTAACGTAGAATTGCTTTTTATGATTCTCATCTTTACGAATGTCAATACGGTCAATAACCGTTAGGT
>NZ_JAESMM010000023.1:0-4341 GCF_017893165.1 Staphylococcus sp. GDX8P54P | reverse complement strand
AGCTAATCTTAGTATGTTTTACATATTTCCAATCTAAAACATTGTCTTCTAATTTAAATGCTTTATATCCATTTTCGTTTAACATTTCTACAGCTTCTAATGATGTTAAGCATAGATTACCTCTACAATAAGCCACTATTTGAACATTTTTAGGAAGGTTATTTAATTGTTCTTCTAATTCCTCAATTGGCATGGAGATTGCTCCAGGAAAATGGCCACTTTCATATTCTTCTGTGGGACGCACATCTAATATTAATATTTCACCATTTTCAACTGGAGAGAGATAGTGGACAAAACAGAAGTCTAATCAAGGATTGAAGTACAATGATTGAAAAAACGTGCATTTCAGTATTTTAAAATGCACGTTTTGTTGGCATATAAACGTATAACATCATCTATGTAAACATTATATACGCGATTAGGAGTGTCACACTAGATAGACAAATTGAAGTAATAAAGATAACGATAGAAGGTTTAAGTGCGCTTGAGATGACGTCTTTTAAAACAATATTTAATCCCAAAGCGACCATTGCCATTAACATACATAACGTTGTGATGACATTAATAATATTCATCAACATTGAAGGTATAGGGATAAACGTATTTATACAAGCCATTAAAATAAAGCCAATTAGAAAATAAGGAATGTGAACTTTTTGTTGTTGTTGATCTGAATTTGATTGATAACGCATATACAGAATTAAGACAATACTTAATGGAATGAGTAAAAAAACACGACCTAATTTTCCAAGTAAAGCAAATGTCATTGTCTCTGGTCCACCAATACCTGCTGCTAAAACGACTTGAGCGATTTCATGTAAACTTATACCTGCCCAAGCGCCATAAATTATCTCAGGTATTTTAAAAATAGCCTCGATGGCTGTATATATTAGCGCAAATATAGTTCCAACTAATGCAATAATACCTACACTGATTGCAGTGTCTTTTTCTTTAGATTTTAAAATTGGTGCTGTAGCAGCAATCGCTGCAGCGCCACATACACCTGTACCGATACCAAGTAGTATAGAGATATCTTTATTTCCTTTAAGTATACGATTTAAAATTAAAGTTAAACTGATTGAGAAGATAATGACGAATATATCAATTAGTACTAATTTCCAGCCTTTGCCTAGAATATCTCCCATATTTAGCTTTAATCCATATAAGATAATCGCAAATTTTAATAAACGCTTCGATGCAAAAGTAATACCAGGACGAAGTTGTTCTGGGTAACCTTTGATTTGGCGGTATATCATCGCACAAATGATTGCAATAGCTAAAGCCCCAATTGTATGTAAAACAGGAAATTGAGCTAATATATAACTGGTAATTGCAATCACAAATGTAAACATAATGCCTTTTATAAATGACGCTTGCGTTAATAATTTCATATGTATTTCTCACCTCGATATGAAATCTTAGCACGTTATTGTTATAACGTTAAATAAATAATTAGTATAGTATCTATATCAAAAATGATATATTAGACTTGAAGGAGAATGATACATGGATTCGTATAAGGTATTAATTGAAGTAATCAAAACAGAAAGTTTTACTAGAGCAGCAGAAAATTTATATACGTCACAACCGTCTGTTAGTCGAGATATTAAACGTCTAGAATTAAAATATAATGTGAATATATTTGAATTTAAGTCTCCATATTTAAAACTAACGAATGATGGAGAAAAGCTTTTACAATATGCATTGCAAAGAGAAAGTATTGAACAAGCATTATGGCAAAATTTAGCATCTGAATCCGAAACCATCGCAGGCACGCTTACGGTCGGAAGTAGTTATACATATGGTGAATATTTATTATCAGAAAAACTCACCATTCTTATGCAACAACATCCGAAGTTACATATTCATTTACGTATTAATAATTCAGATTCTGTTATAAACGATATTAAACACAATAGAGTAGATATTGGGATTGTAGAAAAAGACATTCAAGATAATGCGATAGAATGTAAAAAAATAATTGAAGATGAAATGGTGTATATTTATAAAAAATCAATTAAGCCTAGAATGGATATATGCTTCGTTAGAGAAAAAGGATCAGGAACGAGGTTTTATCAAGAGGCAGGCCTTTCCGAACTGAAATTAAATCCCTATTTAGTAGAAATTAATAATATTAGTATTATTAAACAAATGGCAGAGGCTGGAAATGGATTTGCTATTATTTCCAAATCAGCAATTAATCCTGAAGATTATGAAAAGTTAGTGATAAAAACGCTCAATGTGAAACGTCATTATTATCTAGCTAAACATGTTGATAAATATATCGATAAAAATATTAGAACTGTCATTGAAACGATTATGAAATAATATATATAAGATGTGGAGGGGGACAAAATTTATCTTAAATGCGCTGTCTCCAGTGTGCTTAGCTTGAGCAATGTCTTAATGAAATGCGCTCTGTTGGGCGCCTTAATCACAAGGATGACTAGAACTGGGACAAGCTTGACTTAAATGCTTTCTCAGTTCAGTCGGTTATTGTGAATTTGCAAAATAGCATTATTATATGATGGATGTTTCATACTCCAACTTTTTATTGTCGCGGTGCGGAATCTTCTGTGTCATTTTTTAATTTCAAGCATTTTATGCTAATGCAAAATAGCATGGAATTTAAGCTTTTAATAAAAATACATATATTTATGTTACTATATATGTAATTTACTGAATAATTTGACAATTTTAACTGGAGGCGATATCGATGATGTTTGGTTATCAAGTGAATGAACATGTGACGTTAAAAATATTAGAAGAGCGTGAAGCGGATCAACTTTTCAAATTAGTAGATAGCAATCGTGAATATTTAGGCGAGTTCTTGCCATTTGTCGAATATACAACTGAAGTTGCGCACAGTAAGACATTTATTCAGTCGGCGTTACAACAATTTACGCGTGGTGATGGCTTTCCATATCCACTTTAGTAGCGGTTTTTCTTTGAGATTTATTAATAATTAAATACATAGGCGGAATAGTTATGATTTTTGGTTACCAAGTAGATAAAGATATTAAATTAAAGATATTAGAAGAACGAGAAGCAGAACAGTTATTTAAATTAGTAGATAGCAATCGTAACTACTTAGCAGAATTTCTACCTTTTGTCGAACATACAAAGAAGGTGGAAGATAGTAAACACTTTATCCATTCAGCGTTGCAACAATTTATCGATGGTAATGGATTTCATTGTGGAATATGGAGTAATAAAGAACTGATTGGTGTCATAGGATTGCACCATTTAGACTTAGTTAATAAAACAACTTCGATTGGTTATTATTTAGCTGAAGACTTTCAAAAGAAAGGTATTATGACTAAATGCACTAAAGCTTTAATTCGTTATGTATATGAAGAATATGATATTAATCGTATTGAAATACGAATGTCTACCAAAAATAAGAAAAGTCGAGCTATACCTATAAGACTGGGATTTACACAAGAAGGCGTATTGAGAAGCGATGAGTGTTTATTAGGGGTATTCTCAGATAGTTATGTGTATAGTCTGCTCAGAGAAGAATATTACAAATAATCAATCATCTAATTTATAAAAAATTTAGTTTATTCAATAACTTTAAACATAAAATCAACAAAGTATCCGACATTTCATGAGGGAGAATACGGGATGCTTTGTTCTTTCATAAATAATTATTTAATATCAATATAGAATGAGTAGTATATAACTATTAACCATTTCTTTTTTCAAAGAATCAAATCAAAGTATAATATTTAGAACCCAATATATACAGATAATTTCTAGATATTTAATTTAGTATGTGCCACCGTATCCGTTTGTATCAGCCTCTACTTGTCCTCTTTAACTGAACCGATGTTTAATACTGGAGGAGAAATGATTGATTATTGGATGAGTGCTACGTCCAGGTAAACCAGAAGAATTAGGTGCATTGTCGTTTATCTTGCTTCAAATGCATCCTCATTTGCACAGGGTAGTGTATTTACTATTGATGGTGGATATACTGCATTATAGAAATAGAATATAATCTAAAAATAATTTTACACATCTTATAAAATTAGAGAAAAAAATCTACATTTATGAGATGTGTTTTTTTATTAACAATTTTATAAAAAAACTTCCTTCCAAGAGCTTCTTTTTACCGCCTTAATATTGTAATTTAAAATAATGTATTTTAAAGGTACACCCTAATCATACAAAATAAGTTATTGAATTTATAGCAACTGTCACTTTGCTTGATATATGAGAATTATTTAGGTTCTGTTGCAAAGTAAAAAAATATAGCTAACCACTAATTTATCATGTCAGTGTTCGCTTAACTTGCTAGCATGATGCTAATTTCGTGGCATGGCGAAAATCCGTAGA
>NZ_JAESMM010000022.1:0-179531 GCF_017893165.1 Staphylococcus sp. GDX8P54P | reverse complement strand
AAGAGGCTGGGACATAAATAATATAATGAAGCTATTTTGCAAATTCGCAGTAGCTGACTGAACTGAGAAGGCGCTTAAATCAAGCTTTTCTCAGTTCTAGTCATCCTTGCGGGCGGGGCCCCAACACAAAAAATCACGAAAGTGATTTTACAAGCTAAGCAAGTTGGGGTTCGGGGCCCCAGCAAAGAGAATTTCATCAAGAAATTCTACAAGCAAAGCAAGCTGGGAGTGGACGACGAATAAAAGAATTCTGTCCCGCTCCCTTTTACGCATATAAAAAAGCACTTCTCAAAATTGAGAAGTGCTTTAATCGTTCTAATGGAACACAACTTGCTGACGCAATTTGCGTACCAAATCTGTAAGCGAATAAATTCGCAACAGCTTTGACAATTAACGTTTTGAGAATTGTGGAGAACGACGTGCTTTTTTAAGACCTGGTTTTTTACGTTCTTTCATACGTGGGTCACGAGTTAATAGACCTGCGCGTTTTAATGAACCTCTGTATTCAGGATCTGCTTCTAATAATGCACGTGCGATTCCGTGACGGATAGCTTGTGCTTGTCCAGTGAAACCACCACCGTGTACGTTAACTAATACATCATAGTTACCTTTAGTTTCTGTAACATCAAATGGTTGGTTTAAGTCTAAGATTAATGATTCGAATGGTAAGTACTCACGTACGTCACGTTCGTTAACTGTAATATTACCTTCACCTGGTACTAAACGTACACGTGCTACTGAGTTTTTACGACGGCCTGTGCCTCTATATTCAACTTGTGCCAATGTCATTTCCTCCTTCTAATTAACCACGTAACTCGTAGTTTTCTGGTTGTTGTGCAGCGTGTGGATGTTCAGCGCCACCATATACAAATAATTTTTTACCTTGTTTTTCACCTAAACGTGAACTTGGTAACATACCTTTGATTGATGTTTCAAGTAAACGTTCTGGGTTATTACGTTTTAATTCACCAGCAGTAACTGATTTGATACCACCTGGGTGATTTGAGTGACGGTAATAGATTTTATCTGATTCTTTTTTACCAGTTAATTCGATTTTAGCAGCGTTGATGATGATGACATAATCACCTGTGTCAACGTGTGGTGTGTAAGTTACTTTATTTTTACCGCGTAAGATAGATGCTACTTCAGATGATAAACGACCTAATGTTTGGCCTTCAGCATCAATAACATACCATTTGCGCTCAATGTTTGATTCATTTGCCATAAATGTTTGACGCATAATAATTGTCCTCCTAAAAATAAATGCTTCGTTTTAGATTACAGGTACGTATCGCAGTCGAACCTACGAACGAGGCCTGCAATCTATTCATTCTGTTACGATTTCAAAGCGTAAATGTTCATTTATTTTATTCCTGTATAATTTGCTTATATATCTTGTAACACAATAAGTTTCCGGGGCTTATCATGGGGTGGATATAAAACAATACCGTTAACTATGTTATATTTTATAGCTCCGTTTGTCAATGCAATTTAATCATTTTGTAGTGATTTTTTACGATGAATTTTAATATTATCTCCAAAGTCTGTTGTTAAGCCCTTTTCTGAGAGATATATCTTCTCTAAATAAAGCCCTTCTGCCGGAGCAGTAAATGGTACTTTATCTCTATTTTTTTCATTTAATAATGTCGGTACTTCATTAGGGTTACGCTTACCTTTTCCAACTTCAATTAAAAACGCTACTAACACGCGAACCATATTATATAAGAAGCCGGATCCAGTCACTACATAATCAAAGCCCTCATCAGTTATGATGATTTCACTTTGATACAACGTTCGCACTTTACTTTCAACTTCAGTCTTTTGAGAACAAAATCCTGTAAAATCATGTGTTCCAATAAAATGCTTCGCTGCTTCGTTCATTTTAGAATAATCTAAATCTTCTTTGATAAATGTCTTTAGGCCACTTTCAAAAGGATTACGATGAGATCCTTGATAGACTTTGTAACGATATCGTTTACCAACACAGTCGTAACGACAATGAAATTGATCATCGACGCGTTGGACATCATTCACATATATATCGTCTGGTAACGCACGATTCATTGCATACTTCCATTGCTTAGGTTCAATGTTTAATTCAGTATCAAAGTGAAAAAACTGTTCATTTGCATGCACACCTCTGTCAGTGCGACTAGAAGGATGAATTCGGACATGGCGACGATGCATACGCTTTAATATTTTTTCGAATTGTTGTTGGACCGTTCTTCCTTGTTGCTGAATTTGAAAGCCCAGAAATTGACTTCCTTGATAAGAAATATTAACGAGTATACGCACTGTATTACACTCCAATGTATTTTAATACGAATAATACGCAAGCTATGGGAATGAAACTGATTAAGCACATCGTATCAGCCATTCGCCATTGTAATTTTCTATAACTTGTTCGCTTTACATTTGCATCATAACCACGCACTTCCATAGCAATTGCTAACTCCTCAGCCCTTTGAAAAGCTGAAATAAATAACGGAATCATTAAAGGTATAAATGCTTTAATACGTGTCATTAGTCCACCTGAACTCAACTCAGAACCACGTGATTTTTGAGCTAATATAATTTTATCTAATTCATCCATTAAGGTTGGAATGAATCTTAATGCGATTGACATAATCATACTTAGTTGATGTACAGGTATCTTAAACCATTTTAATGGTGTTAATAATTTTTCAAAAGCATCTGTCAAATCAATCGGACTTGTAGATAAAGTCATTATCGTTGCAACCATCACGATAGTAATCAGACGTAATGATATAAATATACCTTCTAGTATGCCGGCACTATCAATTTTTATGATTCCGTAATCTACTAGTCGCGTGCCACCATGTGTGAAAAAGATATGCATTGCAAATGTAAATAACGTAAAGATAAATATCGGTGTCAAACCTTTAATTAGGAACCAAAATTTAATCTTCGCTAAAAACATAAATACTAATATTAATAATATAATCCAACCAAACGTTGCAAATGAATGTGCAAAAAAGATTAGAATAATAAACAAAAATACAAATAAGACCTTAGCCCGTGGATCTAGATGGTGAATAACTGAGTTATTAGGCAAGTATCTACCTATAATTAATTTATTCTTCATGTTGTTGCCACTCCTGATACATCGTTACAAATTCATCTTCTGATAATGCGATTGTCTTAAATTCAATGCCGTGTTTTATTTCAATATCACGTTGTAATTGGACGACATCTGGTAATGCTATATGCCATTCTTCTAATCGGTTCACTTGTCTGAACAGTTCTTTAGGTGTCACTTGTTCAACAATATTGCCATCATTCATCACGATAATCTCTTCAGCGTATTTTGCAACTTCATTCATATCATGAGACACAAGGATGATTGTTTTATTTTGCTTTATTTGTATTTCTTTAAATAACGCCATCACTTGTTGACGACTTTTTGGATCTAAACCAGCTGTAGGTTCATCTAACACAATCACATCTGGGTCCATAGCTAATATTGAAACAATTGCAATTTTACGCATCTGTCCCCCCGACATTTGAAAGGGTGACAGTGACATAACATGTCTTGGAAAACCTAACTCTAATAATAAATCAAATGCTCTTTCCTTCACTTCTTCAACATTCATGCCAAAGTTCTTAGGTCCAAACTCAATTTCTCTTTCAATATTGTCTTCAAATAATTGTGATTCAGGAAATTGAAACACTAGGCCAACTTTTTGTCGTATAGGCCTAATCCACTTATCTTTAGTCTTTGCTGTAATTGTCAGTTGATCATGCTCTATATAACCTTTTGTTGGTTTTAGTAACCCATTAAAATGTTGAATTAAGGTTGATTTTCCACTTCCAGTTTGTCCTACAATAGCGTAGTACTTTCCTTGTTCAATTGTTAAATTAATATGTTTTAATGCATTATACTCATAAGGTGTACCTCGTTGATAGGTATAAGCAACATCATTAAACTTAATTTTCATAGCTTTTCTACCAACCCTTCATATGTTATGAACTGATCATCAAATCCTAGCAATTGATTCATTTTCATTGAAAAAGGTAAATCTAGACCAAGTTCTTGTAACATATGTATATCTTTGAAAATTGCCTTAGGGCTACCTTCTTTATAAACTGTTCCGTGATTCATCACAATCACATGATCTCCTTCAAGTGCTTCAGTTAAATCATGTGTAATAGATATAATTGTCACATCTTTCGTTGCTTTGACATCTTGAATCAAGCGTAATAATGATTTTTTAGCTTGAGGATCCAACATAGACGTCGCTTCATCTAAAATAATCACGGTTGGGCTTAATGCTAACACGCCTGCAATAGCGACGCGTTGTTTTTGACCACCTGATAGTGAATGTGGCTCATAGTCAGCATAATCAGTCATTCCAACATCACTAATCGCCCGAGCAACGATGACTTTCATTTTTTCTGTGGGAACAGAATGATTTTCCAAACCGAAGGCAACATCATATTTAACAATTGAACCAACAAATTGGTTCTCAGGGTTTTGAAAGACAATGCCTATGTGTTCACGTATATTTTTAAACTCCTCGTTAATAATCGGTGATTGATTAAAATATACCGTACCATTCGTAGCCGTTTCAATACCAACAATGAGTTTAGCAATTGTAGATTTTCCAGAGCCATTGTGACCAACTATAGAAGTCCATTTATTTTTAGGGATTTGAAAGGATACATCGTTCAGTGTGAAGGCTGCATCGCCTTGATATTGAAAATCGATATGCTTAAGTTCAATAATATTTGTATGATTTGCCTCCACTAGAATCCCTCCTAAAAATTTGTACTCTTATAGTTTACATGAATATGATTATCATGTATATGAAACTTTGTTTCATTTCTGAATATAAAAAGAGGACCGGATAGAATTCTTATTGAATTCAATATCCCGCCTCTCTATGGTTGACTATAGTCATTAGCATTTAATTGAGCCATCTCAATTTAGTCAACTACCTTGAATTTGCAGTCAAATATTAAAAGTTCGTATCTCATCATATGAGAACATTTTATATAATTGGTTGCTGATATGCGCTATTAAAATAAAAAAGCGCGCACCCCATCATATTTTAGTTGAGTTCACGCTTTGAAATTTATTTAATTGATGGGGCACTCTGAGCTAGACAATATTTGTATGTGGCAAACATTATCGTTGCACTCATTTGCTTTACATATAAGTAGTTAGTGTATTTATATCTTGAATTAATCTACTAATTCGATGATAACTGATTCAGCACCGTCTCCGCGACGAGGACCTACTTTAAGAATACGAGTGTAACCACCTTGACGTTCTGTATAACGTTCAGCAATTTCACCGAATAATTTTTGAAGTGCAGTTTGTGTCGTTTCATCTTCGTTTAAGATTTCAACATTACGTAATGTTTTAGCAGCATTACGACGAGAAGCTAAATCTCCTTTTTTACCTAAAGTGATTAATTTCTCAACAACACTACGAACTTCTTTTGCACGAGCTTCTGTAGTTTCAATACGTTCACTAACGATAAGTGAAGTAGCTAAGTCACGTAACATAGCTTTACGTTGATCAGAAGTACGACCTAATTTTCTGTAACCCATGAGTTGACCTCCTTTAACTTATTAATCTTCTTTTCTTAATCCTAATCCTAAATCTTCTAATTTATATTTAACTTCTTCTAGAGATTTACGACCTAAATTACGAACTTTCATCATATCAGCTTCAGATTTATCAGCTAACTCTTGAACTGAATTGATTCCTGCACGTTTTAAACAGTTGTATGAACGTACTGATAAGTCTAATTCTTCGATAGACATTTCAAGTACTTTTTCTTTTTGATCTTCTTCTTTTTCAATCATGATTTCAGCATTTTGTGCTTCATCTGTAAGACCTACAAAAATATTTAAATGTTCAGTCAAAATCTTAGCAGCTAATGATACTGACTCTTGTGGAGTGATTGAACCATTAGTCCAAACATCTAAAGTTAATTTATCAAAATCACTACTTTGACCGACACGTGTATTTTCAACTGTATAGTTAACACGTTCAACTGGTGAGTATAGTGAATCAACAGGAATTACACCGATTGGTAAATCACTAGTATTATTTTGTTCTGCTAATGCGTAACCTCTACCCTTGTTAGCAACAAGACGAATTTTTAAATGTCCACCTTTAGACACTGTTGCGATTTTAAGTTCTGGATTTAGAACTTCCACATCACTATCATGAGTAATGTCACTTGCAGTAACTTCGCCTTCATCTCGAACATCGATTTCTAATGTTTTATCTTCTTCAGAATAGATTTTAAGTGCTAATTTTTTGATGTTCATAATGATAGTAGAAACATCTTCAACAACATTATCTATAGCTGAGAACTCGTGTAAAACACCTTCAATTTCAATGTACTTAACGGCTGCACCTGGTAATGAAGATAGTAGGATACGACGTAAGGAGTTTCCTAGTGTAGTACCGTAGCCACGTTCTAGTGGTTCAACAACGAACTTACCGAATTTAGCATCTTCACTAATTTCAATTGTCTCAATTCTAGGTTTTTCAATTTCTATCATTTACAAAAATCCTCCTTAATTACGTCGACTTAATTTTAAACTGTTTCGCTCAGTGACCTGTAACAATAACAATCTATTAAAAATTAGACGCGACGACGTTTTGGTGGACGACAACCGTTATGTGGTACTGGAGTAACGTCTCTGATTGCAGTTACTTCTAGACCAGCTGATTGTAATGCACGGATAGCTGATTCACGACCTGGTCCAGGTCCTTTTACTGTTACTTCAACAGTTTTTAAACCATGTTCCATTGCTGATTTTGATGCAGTTTCAGAAGCCATTTGCGCTGCGAATGGAGTTGATTTTTTAGATCCTTTGAAACCTAATGCACCAGCTGATGACCAAGATAAAGCATTACCAAATTCATCAGTGATAGTTACGATTGTATTGTTGAATGTTGAACGGATGTGAGCCACACCATTTTCAATATTCTTTTTAACTCTACGTTTACGAGATACTTGTTTACGTGCCATTTATATTTTGCCTCCTTTACCTATTATTTTTTCTTGTTAGCTACAGTTTTAACTGGGCCTTTACGCGTACGTGCGTTGTTTTTAGTTTTTTGACCGCGAACTGGTAAACCACGACGGTGACGGATACCACGGTATGATGAAATTTCCATTAAACGTTTAATGTTTAAGTTTTGTTCACGACGTAAGTCACCTTCAACTTTATAACTGTCAACAACTTCACGAATACGACCTAATTCGTCATCTGTTAAATCTTTTACACGTGTGTCTGCTGATACGTTAGCTTCTTCAACGATTTTTTTAGCTGTTGAAGTACCAATACCATATACATATGTTAATGAAATAACGATACGTTTTTCACGTGGAATATCTACTCCTGCAATACGTGCCATATATATTTACACCTCTCTTTTATTAACCTTGTCTTTGTTTGTGCTTAGGATTGTCACAAATTACCATTACTTTACCTTTACGTTTAATGACTTTACATTTTTCGCAAATTGGTTTAACTGATGGTCTTACTTTCATTTTTATACCTCCCTATATTATGGAGTGACGATTATTTATAACGATAAGTAATTCTACCGCGTGATAAATCATACGGAGACATTTCTACAGTTACTTTGTCGCCAGGTAGAATACGAATATAATTCATTCTAATTTTACCACTCACGTGCGCTAAAATTTCATGACCATTTTCTAATTCTACTTTAAACATAGCATTTGGTAAAGTATCTAATACTGTACCTTCTAATTCAATTACATCTTGTTTCGCCATTGATTAACTTCCCCCTTTTTACAATAGTAAGGTAATCGTCAATAGACAACTTCAACGATACGAATCTAATATAGTGACTAGTTATAATAAGTTTAACAAAATGCGGGAATTATTATCGTCATTCGACACTCAGAAAATTAATTCTTGCCAGAGAAACCTAATCAAATTCACATAAACCTAGACCGTATTAAGTTGATCTATTTTAATTGATCTAAGATATCAATGACATCTTTGGTTACATCGTCAATATCTTTCGCGCCATCAATGTTTTTAAGCACACCTTTTTCATTATAATACTCTAAAATAGGTTTAGACTGCTTAACATTAACGTTTAAACGATTAGATACTGTTTCAGGATTATCATCTTCACGTTGATAAAGTTTTCCACCATCGATATCACAAATACCATCAACCTTTGGAGGATTAAATACAAGATGATAAGTCGTACCACATTTCTCACAGATACGACGACCTGTAAGACGATTCATCAATTCTTCCTCAGGAACTTCGATGTTTATAACCGCATCAATGTTTCTACCAAGCTCAGACATAATTTCATTTAATGCCTCAGCTTGATCGATTGTTCTTGGGAAGCCATCTAATAAGAATCCTTTTTTTGCATCGTCTTCAGATATTCTTTCTTTAACGATACCTACAGTAACTTCATCAGGGACTAATTCTCCACGATCCATGTAAGATTTAGCTTCTTTTCCTAAATCTGTTTCATCTTTAATCGCTTTTCTGAACATGTCACCAGTAGATATATGTGGTATTGGGAATTTCTTAACAATTTCACTCGCTTGAGTACCTTTACCTGCGCCAGGTAAACCCATTAAAATGATATTCATAAATTGCCCTCCTACAAATTATCTACCACCAAAGCCTTTATATTCTTTTTGACTCACTTGAGCTTCAAGTGATTTCATAGTTTCAATTGCTACACCAATTACGATTAATAAGCTTGTACCACCAATTTGAATGGATTGAGGTAAACTCATAAACTTAGTTGCTAGAATTGGTAATATCGCAATGACTGCTAAGAAAATAGAGCCGACAAAAGTTAAGCGATAAAGTACTTTAGTAATATATTTTTTAGTTTGATCGCCAGGTCTGATACCTGGAACGTAACTACCTTGTTTCTTCAAGTTGTCAGCCATTTTTTCAGGATTAACTTGAACAAAGGCATAGAAATACGTAAATGCAATAATTAGAATTACATAAACTATCATGCCGTAAGTGTTTGAAGGGTTAGCATATTCAGATATAGTTTGCGCCCAATCAGCTTTAGGGAAGAACAGTGTTAATGTTCTTGGCAATAAGAAAAATGCCATCGCAAAGATTACTGGAATTACCCCTGCAGAGTTAACTTTTAAAGGTAGATATGTTGCTTGAGATCCTAATCTTTGTGCAGATTGTTTTTTAGCGTATTGGATAGGAATTTTACGTTTTGCTTCTAGTACATAAATCGCACCAATTGTAAGTAAAACTAATCCTACAATTAAGCCAATCACTTTCAACCATGCCAACGTTGTATCATCATTACCAACAAATGCTTGTTGCACAAATTGAATAATTGATGACGGCAATGTTGATAAGATACCTGCAAAGATAATGATAGAAATACCATTACCCACTCCAAATTGAGTGATTTGGTCACCAAGCCAAATTAGAAATGCTGTTCCTGCTGTTAAAACAACGGCAATCAATAAATAACTCATTACAGATTGGTGAATAATTAATTTACCACCTAAATAGTTATTAAATTGGAATGCCATACCAATTGACTGTATAAAAGCCAAAATGATAGCGAAATAACGTGTTACATTGCTAAGCTTTCTTTTACCTACTTCACCTTGTTTCGCCCATTCAGAGAATTTCGGAACAATATCCATTTGTAATAATTGCATTACGATAGATGCAGTGATGTAGGGCATAATGCCCATAGCAAATATTGAAAAGTTCTTTAAGGCTCCGCCACCAAACGTATTAAGAAGAGCGGCGACTCCTTGATCAGAACCTTGTTGTTCAAAAGGCTCAGGGTTAACACCTGGAGCCGGAATGTAAGTTCCTATTTTGAATATGATTAACATTGCTAAGGTAAAGAAAATCTTGTTTCGAACTTCTTTAGTTTTAAAGAAGCTCACAAGCGTTTGAAACATTAGATCACCTCGTGTGCTCCACCTTTTGCATCAATTGCTTCTGCTGCTGAAGCTGAGAATTTGTGAGCTTTCACTGTCAATTTTTTATCAAGTGAGCCGTTACCTAGTACTTTAATACCAGATTTTTCATTCTTAACTACACCAGTTTCAACTAATAAAGCTGGAGTTACTTCAGTACCATCTTCAAATTTATTAAGTTGGTCTAAGTTAACAATAGCATATTCTTTACGATTAATGTTAGTGAAACCACGTTTTGGTAAACGACGGAATAAAGGTAATTGTCCACCTTCAAATCCTGGTCTTACGCCACCACCTGAACGTGCTTTTTGACCTTTTTGTCCGCGACCACTAGTTTTACCATTACCAGAACCAGCACCACGGCCAACACGGTTACGTACACGACGTGAACCTTCAGCTGCTTTTAACTCATGTAATTTCATTATATAGGCACCTCCTTAATTATTTTTCTTCTACTGTCAATAAGTGTCTAACTTTGTTGATTTGCCCACGGATTGCAGGGTTATCTTCAACTACTACTGAACTATTAGTCTTTTTAAGACCTAAAGCTTCAACAGTTTTACGTTGTGTTTCAGGACGACCAATAACACTACGAGTGAGGGTAATTTGTAATTTAGCCATTATCTATTTTCCCTCCTTAATTATATAATTCTTCTACTGATTTGCCGCGTAATTTAGCAACATCTTCAGCATTTTTAAGGTTTTGTAAACCATTGATTGTAGCACGAACCATATTGATTGGTGTGTTAGATCCTAATGATTTACTTAAGATATCAGTGATACCTGCTAATTCTAATACGGCACGAACTGGACCACCAGCGATTACCCCTGTACCAGGTGCAGCTGGTTTCATGAATACGCTACCTGAACCATAACGACCAGTGATAGTGTGAGGAGTAGTTCCTTCAACACGTGGAACAACTACTAAATCTTTTTTAGCTGCTTCGACAGCTTTTTTGATAGCTTCTGGTACCTCTTGAGCTTTACCAGTACCGAAACCTACACGACCATTTTTGTCTCCAACTACTACTAATGCAGTGAAACGGAAACGACGTCCACCTTTAACAACTTTAGCAACACGATTGATTGTTACAACGCGTTCTTCAAATTCTTTCGTTTCTTCTTCTCTACGAGCCATGTATTTGTCCCTCCTTTAAATTAAAATTCTAATCCGCTTTCTCTAGCAGCTTCTGCTAAAGCTTTTACACGACCATGGTATAAATAACCGCCACGATCAAATACGATTTCTTTAATGCCTTTTTCTGATGCTTTTTTAGCAATTGCTTCGCCTACTTTTGTAGATAAATCTACTTTAGAAGCTGATTCGCTTGCGATATCTTTATCTTTTGATGAAGCTTGAGCTAAAGTTACGCCTTTAACATCATCGATAATTTGTGCATAAATGTGTTTGTTTGAACGATATACATTTAAACGTGGTTTTTCAGCTGTACCTGATAATTTAGTACGCACACGAGCATGTCTTTTCAAACGCACTTTGTTTTTATCAATTTTACTGATCATTGTATTACTCCTTTCTTAAGAGAGTTATCTATTATTTACCTGTTTTACCTTCTTTACGGCGAACGTATTCACCTTGGTAACGGATACCTTTTCCTTTGTAAGGTTCTGGAGGTCTTACTGAACGGATGTTAGATGCGATTGCACCAACTTGTTCTTTAGATACACCAGATACTCTAACAGTTGTGTTTTTCTCTACTGCGAAAGTAATGCCATCTTCAGCTTTAATTTCAACAGGGTGAGAGTAACCAACGTTTAATACTAAGTCACTACCTTGCATTTGAGCACGGTAACCTACACCAACAAGCTCAAGAGTTTTTTCGAAACCTTGAGAAACACCTTGTACCATATTATTTAATAAAGCACGAGTTGTACCATGAACTGTTCTATCTTCTTTAGACTCAGTAGGTCTTACAACTTCGATAGTGTTTTCTTCTTGTTTGAAAGTCATTCTTTCGTTAAATGTTCTAGTTAATTCACCTTTAGGACCTTTTACAGTAGCAGTATGACCATCAAAAGTTACTGTAACGTCGCTAGGGATGTCAATAATTTTCTTACCAACACGACTCATGTTATGGCACCTCCTTATTTATTATTACCAAACGTATGCGATAATTTCTCCGCCAACGTTACGTTTTCTTGCTTCTTTGTCAGTGATAACACCTTCAGAAGTTGAAACTAATGCAATACCTAAACCATTTAATACTTTAGGTACTTCGTTTGCTTTAGCATAAACACGTAAACCTGGTTTAGAGATACGTTTTAATCCTGTGATAACACGTTCATTGTTTTGACCATATTTTAAGAATAAACGAATAACACCTTGTTTATCATCTTCAACGTATTCTACGTTTTTAATGAAACCTTCACTTTTTAAGATTTCAGCAATTTGTTTTTTAATGTTAGACGCAGGTAATTCTAATTTCTCGTGACGCACCATGTTTGCGTTTCTTACACGAGTAAGCATATCTGCGATTGGATCTGTCATTGTCATTGATTGTTGCCTCCTTTCAGACTCTTATATATTACCAGCTAGCTTTACGTACGCCAGGGATTTGCCCTTTGTAAGCTAATTCACGGAAACAAATACGGCATAATTTAAATTTACGATATACAGAATGTGGACGACCACAACGTTCACAACGAGTATATTCACGTACTGCATATTTTTGTTTTTTCTGTTGCTTAGCAACCATAGAAGTTTTAGCCACTTAATTAGCCTCCTTTTTAGAGATTATTTACGAAATGGCATACCGAAGTTTGTTAACAATTCACGAGCTTCCTCGTCAGTGTTAGCAGTTGTTACGATAACAATATCCATTCCTCTTACTTTACTTACTTTATCATAGTCGATTTCTGGGAAAATTAATTGTTCTTTAATTCCTAATGTGTAGTTACCACGACCATCGAATGCTGTTTTAGAAACACCTTGGAAGTCACGTACACGAGGTAATGAAACTGCGATTAATTTATCTAAGAATTCATACATTCTTTCTCCGCGAAGTGTAACTTTCGCACCGATTGGCATACCTTCACGTAAACGGAATGTTGCAACTGATTTTTTAGCTTTTGTTACTAATGGTTTTTGACCAGTGATTAATTCTAATTCTTCTACAGCGTTATCTAACACTTTAGAGTTTTGAACTGCATCACCTACACCCATATTTACAACGATTTTTTCGATTTTTGGTACTTCCATTACAGAACTATAGTTGAATTTTTTAACTAAGTTTTCAGTAACTTCAGTATTGTATCTTTCTTTTAAACGGTTCAAAGTGGATCCTCCTTTCAACTAGTTATTAATTATTAGATTTGATTTCTTCGCCAGATTTTTTAGCGATACGAACTTTTTTACCATCAACAAATTTGTAACCGACACGTGTAGGTTCGTTTGTTTTAGGGTCTAATAATTGTACGTTAGAAACATGGATTGCTGCCTCTGTTTCTAAGATTCCACCTTCAGGATTTAATTGAGTTGGTTTTTGGTGTTTTTTAATTACGTTAACACCTTCCACAACGACACGGTCTTTTTTAGGTTCAGTAGCGATTACTTTACCTTCTTTACCTTTGTCTTTACCTGCGATAACTTTTACGTTGTCACCTTTTTTGATATGCATGTGGGCACCTCCTTAAATGATTTGGTTTTTATAAATTAAAGTACTTCTGGTGCTAATGAAACGATTTTCATGAAGTTGCCTTCACGTAATTCACGAGCAACAGGACCAAAGATACGAGTACCACGTGGGCCTTTGTCATCACGAATAATGACACATGCATTTTCATCAAACTTAATATAAGAACCATCATTACGACGAACGCCTGATTTAGTTCTAACGACAACAGCTTTGACTACGTCACCTTTTTTAACAACGCCACCTGGTGTTGCATTTTTAACAGTACATACGATAACATCGCCGATGTTCGCTGTTTTGCGACCAGATCCACCTAATACTTTAATTGTAAGAACTTCACGAGCACCAGAGTTGTCTGCTACTTTTAAACGAGTTTCTTGTTGGATCATTAGTTAAACCTCCCTTATCTCTAATCTTGTATTAAATAATTACTGACTCTTCAACAATTTCTACTAAACGAAAACGTTTTGATGCTGATAAAGGACGAGTTTCTTGAATTTTAACAATGTCTCCTAATTTAGCTGAATTGTTTTCATCATGAGTTTTGTATTTTTTAGAGTATTTTACACGTTTACCGTATAATTTGTGTGTTTTGTAAGTTTCAACTAATACAGTGATAGTTTTGTCCATTTTATCTGAAACAACTTTACCTACATAAACTTTACGATCGTTTCTTTCACTCACTTTTGTAACCTCCTCTTTCGAATGTTTTATTGATTAGCTTTACTTTCTTCGATTTCTCTTTCACGAGCAACAGTTTTTAGACGTGCAATCGTTTTTCTAACTGTACGAATACGTGCAGTTTCCTCTAATTGACCTGTAGCTAACTGAAAGCGTAGGTTAAAAAGCTCTTCTTTTGAAGATTTGATTTGTTCTTCGATTTCTGAAGTGGTTAAGTCTCTAATTTCCTTAGCTTTCATTTGTTTCACCACCCAATTCTTCACGTTTTACAAACTTAGTTTTTACTGGAAGTTTGTGACTTGCTAAACGTAATGCTTCACGAGCAACTTCTTCTGATACGCCTGCAACCTCGAATAAAATTCTACCTGGTTTTACAACAGCGATCCAGCCTTCAACGGCACCTTTACCAGCACCCATACGTACTTCTAAAGGTTTTTTAGTATATGGTGTATGAGGGAAGATTTTAATCCAAACTTTCCCGCCACGTTTCATGTAACGTGTCATAGCAATACGAGCAGATTCGATTTGACGAGAAGTGATCCAAGATGTTGTAGTAGCTTGTAATCCATACTCACCAAATGTTACATAGTTACCGCCTTTAGAACGACCAGTTGTTTTAGGACGATGTTGACGACGATATTTAACACGTTTTGGTAGTAACATTATTATTTTCCTCCTTCACTAGTATTCTTAGTAGGAAGAACTTCACCACGATAAATCCATACTTTAACACCTAATTTACCGTAAGTAGTGTCTGCTTCAGCATGTGCATAATCGATGTCAGCACGTAAAGTATGAAGTGGAACAGTTCCTTCTGAATATTGTTCAGCACGAGCAATGTCAGCTCCGCCTAAACGACCTGATACTTGAGTTTTGATACCTTTAGCACCAAGTTTCATAGCTCTTGAAATAGCTTGTTTTTGTACACGACGGAATGAAGCACGGTTTTCTAATTGACGTGCAATATTCTCAGCAACTAAACGAGCATCGATATCAATTTTCTTGATTTCGATAACGTTGATGTGTACTTTTTTATCAGTTAAGTTGTTTAATTTATTACGAAGTTTTTCAATTTCTGATCCGCCTTTACCAATTACCATACCTGGTTTACCAGTGTGAATGGCAATGTTAATACGGTTAGCAGCACGTTCGATTTCAACGTGAGAAACTGATGCTTCTTTTAATTCGTTATCAATGAATTTACGGATTCTTAAATCTTCGTGTAATAGTGAAGCGAAATCTTTTTCAGCATACCATTTTGCTTCCCAGTCACGGATGATACCGACACGAAGTCCGATAGGATTAATTTTTTGACCCACAGTGTTCCCTCCTTAAATAGTTATTAAGCTTCTTTAGCTTCTTCTTTACCGTCACTTACGACGATTGTAATGTGGCTTGTACGTTTATTGATAGCACTTGCACGACCTTGTGCACGTGGACGGAAACGTTTTAAAGTTGGTCCTTCATTTGCATATGCTTCTTTAACTACTAATTCATCAGTGTTCATGTCATAGTTATGTTCAGCATTTGCTAAAGCGGACATTAATACTTTTTCAATTACTGGTGATGAAGCTTTGTTAGTTAATTTTAAAATAGCAATAGCTTCTCCAGCATTTTTACCTCTAATTAAGTCAAGAACTAATCTTACTTTACGAGGTGCGATTCTGATTGTTCTAGCAACCGCTTTTGCTTCCATTAGGATTTCCTCCTCTACTTCTATTTATTATCTTCTAGTTTTTTTATCGTCTGCAGCATGTCCTTTAAATGTACGAGTTGGAGCAAATTCACCTAATTTGTGACCTACCATATCTTCAGTTACATAAACAGGTACATGTTTACGACCATCGTATACTGCAAAAGTATGACCGATGAAATTTGGGAAAATTGTAGAACGACGAGACCATGTTTTGATTACTTGTTTCTTTTCACTTCCGTCTTGAGCTTCTACTTTTTTCATTAAATGATCATCGACGAAAGGTCCTTTTTTAATACTACGAGCCATTTGGGCGCCTCCCTTCTTATTGTGTGCGTGCAGCAATTAAGCCGCACACCCAAATAAGTTGTTATTATTTTTTCTTACGTCCACGAACGATAAGTTTGTCTGATGATTTTTTACCACGACGAGTTTTCTTACCAAGTGTTGGTTTACCCCATGGTGACATTGGAGATGGTCTACCGATTGGAGCACGACCTTCACCACCACCGTGTGGGTGATCGTTAGGGTTCATTACTGAACCACGAACTGTTGGACGGATACCTTTCCATCTAGAACGTCCAGCTTTACCAACATTAACTAATTCATGTTGTAAGTTACCAACTTGTCCAATTGTAGCACGGCAAGTTGATAAGATCATACGAACTTCACCAGAACGTAATCTGATTAATACGTATTTACCTTCTTTACCAAGTACTTGTGAACTTGCACCCGCTGAACGAGCTAATTGTCCACCTTTACCAGGTTTTAATTCGATATTGTGAATTACAGTACCAACAGGAATGTTTTGTAAAGGTAATGCGTTACCAACTTTAATGTCAGCATCTACACCACTTTCAACTACTTGGCCTACTTGTAATCCTTTTGGAGCAATAATATAACGTTTTTCACCATCAGCATATACTAATAAAGCAATGTTAGCTGAACGGTTTGGATCATATTGGATTGAATCAACTTTTGCAGTGATTCCATCTTTGTTACGTTTGAAATCGATAACACGGTATTGACGTTTGTGTCCTCCACCATGGTGACGAACTGTCAATTTACCTTGGTTGTTACGACCCGCTTTTTTCGGTAGCGGTTGTAATAATGACTTTTCAGGAGTTGATTTCGTGATTTCAGCGAAATCTAAACTAGTCATATTACGACGACCATTTGTAATTGGCTTATATTTTTTAAGAGCCATTGTCGCTTACCTCCTTAATGGTAACTTTTATTTTATTGTTTAGTTGAATAAGTCAATTGAACCTTCTTTTAAAGTAACAATCGCTTTTCTTCTTTTGTTTGTATAGCCTTGGTAACGGCCCATACGTTTTTTCTTAGGTTTGTAGTTGATGATGTTTACATTTGCAACTTTAACGTCGAAAATTTCTTCAACTGCAATTTTAACTTGTGTTTTATTAGCACGAGTATCTACGTCAAAAGTGTATTTATCTTCAGCCATTGCTTCAGAAGATTTTTCAGTGATTACGGGGCGCTTAAGAACATCTCTTGCTTCCATTATCCGAGCACCTCCTCAACTTTTTTCGCAGCTGATTCAGTAATAATAACACTGTCAGCGCTAGTGATATCTAATACGTTTAATCCTTGAGCAGTACTAACTTGTACGCCAGGGATGTTACGTGCAGATAATTCAACGTTTACATCTTCGCTATCAGTAACTACTAACACTTTTTTAGGTTGTTCAAGTGTAGTTAATACGTTTTTGAATTCTTTTGTTTTTGGAGCTTCAAAACCAAAATTATCAACGATAGTGAAGTTATTTTCTTTCACTTTGAAAGATAATGCAGAACGTAATGCTAAACGACGCATTTTCTTAGGCATTTTGTATGCATAACTTCTTGGTGTTGGACCGAATACGATACCACCACCACGCCATTGTGGGGCACGAATAGTACCTTGACGTGCACGTCCTGTACCTTTTTGTCTCCATGGTTTACGTCCGCCACCACGTACAGCAGAACGATTTTTAACTGCGTGAGTTCCTTGTCGTAATGAAGCACGTTGTAAATTAATTGCTTCGAAAAGAACACTGTTATTTGGTTCAATAGCGAATACTGAATCGCTTAATTCAACAGAACCTGATTTAGATCCGTCTACTTTTAAAACATCATAATTAGCCATTATGCTTTTCCTCCTTTCGCTACTTATTATTTATTACCTTTTTTGATTGAAGTTTGGATTTCTAAGAAACCTTTTTTAGGTCCAGGTACGTTACCTTTTACTAAAATTACGTTGTTATCTGTATCAACTTGAACTACTTCTAAGTTTTGAACAGTAACTGTGTTTCCACCCATACGTCCAGGCATTTTTTGGCCTTTGAATACTCTTGATGCATCTGAAGCCATACCTACTGAACCTGGTGCTCTGTGGAAATGAGAACCGTGAGCCATTGGTCCACGTGCTTGACCATGACGTTTAATTGCACCTTGGAAACCTTTACCTTTTGAAGTTCCAGTTACATCAATAATGTCTCCAGCTTCAAAAGTATCTACTGTGACTTCTTGACCTACTTCGTATTCATCAACATTAACGTTTCTGAATTCACGAATGAAGCGCTTAGGTGCTGTGCCCGCTTTCTTAGCGTGACCTTCAGCTGGTTTATTTGCATATTTATTTGATTTAGCATCTTTTTTATATGCTTTTTTGTCTTCAAAACCTACTTGGATAGCATTGTAGCCATCTACTTCTTCAGTTTTCTTTTGTAATACTACGTTTTGACTTGCTTCTACTACTGTTACTGGGATTAATTCACCGTTTTCTCCGAATACTTGTGTCATCCCAATTTTTCTTCCTAAGATTCCTTTGGTCATCGAAAGTCCACCTCCTAAAATTTTCTATTATAATTTAATTTCGATGTCTACACCAGATGGTAAGTTTAATCCCATTAGGGCATCAACTGTTTTTGGTGTTGGGTTAACAATATCGATTAAACGTTTATGTGTACGTTGTTCGAATTGTTCACGTGAATCTTTGTTAACATGCACCGCACGGATAATTGTGTAAACTGATTTTTCAGTTGGTAACGGAATCGGTCCAGAAACTTCTGCACCAGAACGTTTTGCAGTTTCAACAATTTTCTCTGCTGATTGATCAATCACACGGTGATCGTAAGCTTTTAATCTGATTCTGATTTTTTGTTTTGCCATAATTTTCCCTCCTTATTCGTCTACATTTAAGTGATAGACTTCTCCACGAAAACTATCTCACACAACGCCATGGCAAAGCGGCCGGGTGTGTCAGTAACCTTTCGCTTCATCGCTTTCATCAAGTCCAACATTAGATATGTTACAGGAAAAACATTGATAAATCAAGGCTTTTCTATAACTTTTTGTACTTTGTCTAACACATACCTAAGTATTGTACTTTAAATAGATGAGGACATCAACCATTTTAGGTAAATTTTTTCCCTTTTTTTGTTTTTACTTTATAATATAGGTAATTGTTGTTATGAATTTTGATTTCTTCTATTTGATAGTAGAAATTTGAATTTGTTTCTTTTATTTACATCCGGAGGTGAATGTTTTGAAGAAAGGTACTAAAACTGCGCTTGCAATTATTAGCGTCGTCTTATTAATTTGTGAATTTTTCTATGGTATACCATTTCTAGGCGGAAGCTTTATTTTAGGCTTCGGTTGGCAACCCTTATTAGTTAATGCCTTTTTATATCTTATAGTAGCTCTTATTCTATTAATAGATACTCAAAATGCTATTAAGCCAATGTCTATCATTCCTATTATAGGTATTGTTGGTTCTTTTATCGCATTTATTCCTATTATTGGTATGTTTGTCCATTGGATTCTATTCTTCCTAATGGTTTTCTTTATTTTCGTTGTTTTAAACGCACCTAATTACGTTCGTAATAAAGATGCTAAAGTCGTTTACACACAATATAAAGATGATCAATCCAAAAAATGGTAATTTAAAACAATCTTAGATTAGCTGTGAAGAGATCTATGACGGTAGATTTCTTCACAGCTATTTTTATATAGGCATGGATATCAAACGATATCAATCTAGTAACACTCACTATAGGGATACAATTAATAAACGGGAAGTAAAAAAGCTAGACCATTATTATTTTGGATAGTGATGAGTATTATTTAGAGTTAACGTAACTACGATAATCATGTCGCCGACTATTATTATAAACTAAAAAAGCAGCCTAATGAGTAATCTCAAAAGACTGCCGTCATCGCTTGTATAAATCGACTATTAAAAACGATTCATTATCTGGTAATGAATCAAAGATCGTACGATTATCAAATGTTCCCACATTAGCCAAACGTACAACCAACTACAATTTAACACCTTATTCAAAAAATTAAAATTGAACGGTTTAGTTAAGTAATGCTTATTTTATTTGTAACTGCTTGACTAATCGTAGGAAAGGAGTGGGACGGATTCTTTTAATTTCATCGTCCGCCCCTAGCTTGCTTAACTTGTAGAATTAAATAATGAATTTCTCTTTGCTGGGCCCCGCCCGCAAGGATGACTAGAACTGAAAAAGCTTAATTTAAGCGCCTTCTCAGTTCAGTCAACTACTATTAATTTGCAAAGTAGCATTATCTTATTATATTGTTACAGCCCTTTATGACGATTTAGCCGTGTACAAAGATGAAGTATAGAATGAATAGTACCATTAAGAAATACATAATTGGATGTACTTCTTTATGTTTTTTTGTAATGATCATTGTAATTGGATAGAATATGAATCCACAAGCAATACCAGTTGCAATTGAATATGATAGTGGCATCATAATAATTGTTATAAATGCTGGCACTGCGACTTCAAATTTCTTCCAGTTAATTTCTGCAAAATTCGCAGCCATTAAAATACCAACCACTACTAATGCAGGTGTTGTTACTGCACTTGTAACAATTTCAATTAACGGACTGAAGAATAATGCTAACAAGAAACAGAATCCAGTTACTATACTTGCAAACCCTGTTCTTGCTCCAACCGCTACACCTGACGTTGATTCGATGTAAGACGTTGTAGTTGTTGTACCAAAGATCGCGCCCACAATAGTTGCGAGTGAATCGGCAAATAACGCTCTACCTGCTCTAGGTAATTTGTTTTCCTTCATAATACCCGCTTGAGTTGCTACAGCCACCAATGTTCCTGCAGTATCGAAAAAGTCTATAAAGAAGAATGTTAAAATAACAATTAAAAATTGAATCGTAAATAATTGGCCTGGATCTTTAAATGCTTCAAAGGCTGCACCAAATGTTGGTGTAATGCTAGGTATTTTACCTACTATGCCTGAAGGTGTATGTATTAGTCCTGTTATCATTCCAACGATAGCAGTTATAATCATACCAATAAAAATTGAGCCTGGTACTTTTCTAGCGTATAAAATAATTGTTATCGCGATACCAAAGATTGCCAATAAAACAGGACCTTTAGTTAAATGTCCTAATGTAACTAATGTAGAATCATTTTTTACAATGATACCAGCACTTTGTAAACCTACAAAAGTAATAAATAATCCAATCCCAGCAGATACTGCCATTTTCATTTGATACGGAATAGCATTAATAATTATCTCTCGAAGACCGGTTGCAGTTAGAATTGCAAAGAATATTCCCGAGAATAATACCCCTGTTAAACCTATTTGCCAAGGGATACCCATCGTTAATACTACCGTAAATGCGAAGAATGCATTAAGTCCCATACCTGGTGCAAGTGCGATTGGATATTTCGCAATCAGTCCCATAAATAAAGAACCCACAAATGCTGCTAAAGCTGTTGCTACAAAAATAGCGCCTTGATCCATTGTCATGTCGCCTGATACGCCTTTAACACCTGCTAAACTTAATACTTGAGGATTTACAGCTAAAATGTATGCCATTGATAAGAAAGTTGTAATACCACCGATGATCTCTTTCTTATAGTTAGTATCATACTCGTCGAATTGAAAGTATTTTTTCACGGCTTTAAACTCCTTTAATTGAAATACTTTAATATTTTAATATTACTTGTCGAAAAACACAATACTAAAAACGAACTTTTTCGACATTTAACTTAATTAAGTTCGATTTTAAACTATAATTTTAGATTTTTCAGTGCATCTTTAAACGGGTTATTCTCAAGTGACTCCTCTTTATTCATATATTTTTTCATTTCTTTTTTAGATACTTTGCCACTCGTTTTATTTTTGAACCTTTTATCCATTTGTTCTTGCGTTTCTGTATGACCACAAACACATCGATATACTGCATCCTTTCCCCTACCAAATAATGTCATTTTCTTTTTACAATTTGGACAACGTGCATTGGTTTTACGCTGTACGTTCTTTTTAGTTTTGCAAGCAGGATCTTGGCACACTAACATTTGTCCATTTTTAGTTTTAACTTTAATCATAAATTTTCCACAGGTAGGACATTCTGTTGTCGTTAAATTGTCATGCTTGTATTTTTGCTCACTGTTTTTAATATTATTTACAATAGCTTGCGTAAATGACTTCATTTCGTCAATAAAGCGTCGTGAATTATACTGACCTTTTTCAATTTGCATTAACTTCTCTTCCCACTCAGCCGTCAACAATGGAGATGTTAATTCTTGTGGCGCAAGTTCTAGAATTTGTTTTCCTTTAGGTGTAACTTTAATCTTGCCATCTCTAGATTCAATGGCATTGATATTAAAAAGCTTCTCGATGATATCAGCACGCGTCGCAACTGTGCCAATCCCACCAGTTTGCTTCAATGTATTAGCGTGTTTATTTTCTTTAAGTTGAATATAGTTTTGCGGATTCTCCATCGCTTTTAACAGTGAACCTTCATTAAAGTATTCTGGAGGCGTTGTTTCATGTTCATTAACCTTGATATTGTTTAGATAATAACTTTCACCCTTTTTAAAAGAAGCACCCTTAACCACATCATTATTACTCATTTTAAGTGCTTTGTAGCCTAATTGACGGGTAATCTTTTCATTTAAAACAAATGTATGTTTACCAACGCTAACATTTACTTTAATTGCTTCATATTCATGTGGCGACATTAACGATTCCAAGAATCTTTCAGCCACCATCATATATATCTTGCTTTCTCTATTGCTTAAACGTTCCATATCAGGACGTACTTCAGTTGGAATAATCGCGTGATGATCTGATACTTTTTGATTATTAAAAATACGCATTTTACGTGAGTATGATTGTCCTATTAGGGGCCTTACTTGTGCTTTATAATCAGTAGCTAGCAATGCTTGTAATCGTTCTTTAATCGTATCAACCATATCATCAGTTAAATAATTAGAATCTGTACGTGGATATGTGAGTACTTTATGACGCTCATATAAATTTTGAATGGTATTAAATGTTTCTTTAGGTCCCATTTTGTATCGTTGATATGCTTCTTGTTGCAAATCCGTTAAATTATAAAGTGGTTTTGGATAACTTTTTTTGAGTTTCTTATCAACGCTGTCAACGCTACCTTCAGCATGTTTGACTTCATTTGCAATTTGCATGACATCTTCTTTAGTCATATGATGACGATCCGTTGCTAATTGGAAGGTTAATCCAGCTATTTCACTAGACAACGTATAATATTTCTTAGGCTTAAAATGATTAATTGCTTGTTGCCTAGCATTGACCAATTGTATCGTTGGCGTTTGAACGCGACCTAATGATAATTGCGCATCATATTTTGTTGTAAGTGCACGTGTAGCATTGATACCTACAATCCAATCCGCTTCACTTCTAGCTAATGCTGCTTCATAAAGATGTTGGAATTGTCGACCATCTTTCAAATTTTTAAAACCATCACGTATTGCTTTCTTAGTTACAGAACTAATCCACAAACGTTTAATTGGCTTTTTATTATGAACTTTATCTAATATGAGACGTGCTACAAGTTCCCCTTCTCTTCCAGCATCAGTTGCGATGACAATATCTTTAACATTCTTATCTAATATAAGTGATTTCACAGTTTTAAATTGTTTACTCGTCTTACCAATGACGACCGTATGCATTTGTTTAGGAATAATAGGTAAATCTTCAAGTTTCCATTCTTTAAATGCTTTATCATAATGTTCAGGTTGCGCGTTAGTAACTAAATGTCCTAACGCCCATGTAACAATATAACGCTCATTTTCAATATAACCATTGCGTTTCCCTTTTATATTCATAGCTTCAGCAATATCTCTAGCTACGGATGGCTTCTCAGCTAAAATTAATGATTTCATAGAACTTTCCTTTCGATAAAAGATCTCTCAGTTAATGTTTTTGATAATAATACAATTGTAACACGATAGACAATAGTCCAAACTTTCAATTACTAATAAATAAATTTATAATTAATTTAACAAATTGATATTGAAATGGAGGTACGCTATGGACATTATTAAAGTAAGCAACCTGAACCAAATCATATCTTTTATTAATTCATCATCAGACAAAATTGCGTCTTATATATATAAACTTCATTCGTCTAATGATGATGTAGAACAGTTGCTCAATGCATCTATCAATACGACAGGTGTTTTCTGTTTAATAGAAGATGACTCAATTGTCGCACTCATCACTGGAATATTATATGAAGAAGATAAGTACAAAGTTATTGGACCATTCGTTAAAACAGATTTTGATTTTACAGAGGCACATTTTATTTCTTTATTTTCGGCATTAAGAGATGAACAATCTGCTAATGCAACATTTAACTTCTCTTATAATGATTGCACACAAAATTCAAAACCTTTAATGAAGACGATTCATGCAAATTATAACTTTACGGATTATTACTTAAACGTCTATCAATCACTTAATGAACCAGATGCTGAAATGAACATCATTGAATATCAGCCGGGATTTCAACGTGCTTTTAGTAAATTACATGCGCAGACATTTAGGCATAATGCTTTAACACCAAAAGAAATTGTAAATACTTTAGATGAATATAATCGTTTATTCCTATTTGTAAGTGAAGGCTTACTTAAAGGTTATCTTTATTTACAAATCGATAGTCAATCTTCGCTAGCTGAAATAAGATATTTTAGTTCACATACTGATTATCGTCTAAAAGGGATCGCATTTGATTTACTATCGTACGCAATACATTATGCCTTTGAACACTATGCAGTGAATAAAGTTTATTTTAAAATACGAAGTAAAAATGCTGCCTTAGTTGAACGATTTAATGAATTAGGTTTTGAAATTGAAAGTGAATATACTAAATACAAAATTGATCCAAGTCAATTACATCATTAAGCTTATATGAAAGCATAGGAAAGAACGAAATTTCTAAATGAAATCACTGTTCCTTTCCTATGCTTTTTATTTTCAATACGATTGTATTTGAGCGTTTACATTTTAAAATGAATATTTTTCAGATAAAATGTTCACGAGTGTTATAGGAAGGAAGCACTTTTAAGTAATTAAATAAGGAGAGTGTCAGTATAATGCAGTTTATAGATATACTTATCGCATTATTACCAGCCCTATTTTGGGGGAGTGTTGTTTTAATTAATGTCTATGTAGGTGGCGGTCCCTACAACCAAATTAGAGGTACGACATTAGGTGCACTAATTGTCGGTTTCATATTACTCTTAATTGGTAAAGCAGAATTTGATAATTTAACAGTCATTATCGTTGGCTTAATTTCAGGTGCGTTATGGGCATTTGGACAAGGTAACCAATTACGTTCAATCAGTTTAATCGGTGTTTCTAAAACAATGCCAATATCAACTGGTATGCAATTAGTTGGTACGACATTATTTAGTGCTATTTTTCTTGGTGAATGGAGTACCGGTGTTCAAGTCACGCTAGGAATTATCGCAATGATTCTATTAGTTACAGGTATCGCATTAACCTCATTACGTGGTAAGAATGAGGGTCAATCCAATGATCCAGAATTTAAGAAAGCAATGTTAATACTTATCATTTCAACAGTGGGTTATGTTGGATATGTCGTAATTGCCGATATCTTTGGTGTCAGTGGTACGGATGCATTATTCTTCCAATCAATTGGTATGGCTATTGGTGGTTTCTTACTATCAATGAAACATGAAACCAATATTAAATCTACTGCGCTTAACTTAATCCCTGGTGTTGTATGGGCTGTAGGTAACTTATTCATGTTCTATTCACAACCTAAAGTTGGTGTTGCAACAAGTTTCTCATTATCACAATTACTTGTTATCGTATCAACATTAGGCGGTATTTTCTTATTAGGCGAGAAAAAAGACAAACGTCAAATGATTGGTATTTGGTCTGGTATCGTTCTAATTGTCATTGCCGCATTTATACTAGGAAATCTTAAATAGTTTGATTAATACTAAGGAGGAGTCAGATTGTTTTCAGATTTAGAAGGCAAAGTTATTATTATAACTGGTGCAGGAAGTGGCATTGGTAAATCGTTTGCTGAGAATTTTGGTAAAGCAAAAGCAAAAGTCGTTTTAAATTATCGCTCAAATCGTCATTTAGACGAAATTGAAGCAGTCAAGCAGATCATTCATGATGCTGGTGGACAAGCCATTGCAGTTCAAGCGGATATAGCCGTTGAAGAAGAGGTACAACAATTAGTACAAGCTGCGGTTAATGAATTTGGTACGTTAGACATTATGATTAATAATGCTGGCTTTGAAAAACCAATTCCATCACATAAAATGTCAGTTGAAGAATGGCAAAAAGTGATAGACATTAATTTGACTGGGGCCTTTATAGGATCTAGAGAAGCTGTTAATCAGTTCTTAAAAGAAGATAAAAAAGGTATTATCATCAATACATCAAGTGTACATGATACTATACCTTGGCCTAACTATGTTAACTATGCTGCTAGTAAAGGCGGTTTGAAATTAATGATGGAAACAATGTCGATGGAATATGCACAACACGGTATTCGTATCAATAATATTTCTCCAGGTGCAATCGTTACTGAACATACTAAGGAAAAATTTTCTGATCCAGATACACGCGCAGAAACATTGGAAATGATTCCAGCTAAAGAAATAGGTGAAGCACAAGATGTTGCTAATGTTGCTTTATTCTTAGCTTCAGATTTAGCTAAATATATACATGGAACTACAATTTACGTTGATGGTGGTATGACGAACTACCCTGCCTTCATGGGTGGTAAAGGTTAAGTTTTATGTGCTAATCATAAAAAGCAAGCAATTCTAAAAAAGAATTGCTTGCTTTTTTCATATTTATATTACTTTATTATACAAATAGTGCCTGATAAATATAAAGAATGATAATACTTATAACGATTGAAATATTCGTTACCATACCGACTAAAGGTAACGTTTTATATTTAAATTGAATAGAATATGGAATAATCGCTACACCTACAGGTAGTAGCCAAGCAATAAGCAATGTCGTCTTAATCATTTCATCTGAAACAGGTAATAAGAAATGAACGAGTAGTCCGGCTATTAAGCCTAAACCATAATGTGCTAATAAATATTTAATCGCAATGGGCAAGAAATGACGTTCTATCTTGAAGTTAAGCATAACACCTAATAAAATCATTGAAAGTGGCATGTTCGCTTTAGAGATAATTGTGAAAAAATCAATTGACACCTTTGGTAAATGAATATTTAGCATATTCAAAGTAAACATAATGATATATGTGACAAGCGGAACGGATGTAATAAGTTTCTTACCTAGATATTTAAAATCGAACTGATCTCCGCCTTGACTAAAATAGCTACCAACAAAATAAGTTACGCCAAACATAATAATTGCGCCACCTATATCAGCCATACCAAAATAAATCATACCGTTCTTTGGCCAGATTGTATCAACAAGCGGATAAGCAAATAATCCAATGTTAAGTGATGCGGTCATCATCCCTACTGTACCTTTAATATGGTTATTATGTCTGTTAAATAGCCATAAAACAGTTATCTTAGCAAGCACACCATATGCAATCATCATGATAGGTAATATTGAAAATGAAAAATCTAATGATGCACTGTTAAGATTAACAATAACTAAAGAAGGTAGTGTGACATTAAGTACTAGCGTTGATAACACTTGACTATCTGCTGCTTTCAAAAAGTTTATACGTTTCAATAGATATCCTAGCGCGATTAAAAGAATGATCATTATAAACTGCTCTGTCACGGTAGTTCCTTCCTTCTACTAAAACATTTTATTACAGTTAAATACTTTAACATAATTTACATCATTTTTAGAAGTGTCTTGTTTCATGCTATAATTCAATGTGATTATTAAATTTTGATGTTAAAGGGGTTTAAGACTAATGGATTTAGAATCACAATTAGATGAATTAAAATATGATTATGTTCGATTACAAAATGACCTCGAAAAGCGAGAATCTCTAAATCAAACGATAGATCCTCTCGTTAAGCAATTAGAAGACATCGAATTACAAATTGCTGACATACGTGCTAAATTACGTCAGAAATAACGATTGTCTTGATTTAGACCAATTTAGGATTAATTTGTTGCCCTAGCGCTTTCTGTAGTAATCATCTAAACTAAGAATAGTCATACTTGGGCACCTTTCCAATCCATTAAGTAATTGCCAATTTGTAATAAATTGTATATTATTTTCAGACAAATAATATAAGTTGTAATTAGAAAGGAAGACAACAGGTGAAACTCTACTTATTATTATTACCCGTTTTATATCTCATTGTTAGTTATATAAGTATTTTCAAAATGCATTCTATATTTATTCGTATTTTACGCATTATCATGGGTGTGTTATTACTATTTGTATTAGCCTTAACAACACTACAATTTCCAGCTGAAAACTGGTGGGTCTTTGTTGTATTAGCCCTACTTGTCGGTAATGTTGAAGTAACTGCATTCAAAGCTTTAAAACATGATGCTAAAGCTGTTTCAATTCTGAATATCCTATCAGTTATTTTATTTGTAATTTATATCATTTTAATTTTTGTAATGTACTAAACCATTCTTTATAAGATTAAAAGAAGCCTAAGGCATCAATCAATGTCTTAGGCTTCTTTTTACATATTAGCAGTAGTTGGCTATATGTTTTATTTACGTGTTATTTTATTTTTTAAAGTGAAGAGGATTTCATAGATGACAGGTACTACAATTAAAGTAAGCAGTGTAGACGAAATTAATCCTCCAATGACAGTTGCTGCCATACCTTTTGATATTAATATTGAGCTGTCTTGACCAAATAATAGTGGTAACAATGCACCAATAGTGGCAATGGCTGTCATCAGAATTGGTCTAATACGCGTACTTCCCGCTTCTAGCAATGCTTCTTTCATAGACATACCTTCTTGCTCATTTGTAATCACACGATCTATTAACACAATGGCATTGGTTACAACGATACCTATTAACATTAACATACCTATTAAACTTGGCACCGAAATAGTTTCACCCGTAATGAGTAATGCTAATACGACACCGATAACTGTAAATGGTAGTGAGAACAGTATTGTGAATGGCGCTAAGCCACCTTTAAATGTGATAACTAATACGAGATAAACAATTACGATAGCTACTAGCATCGCAAATGCCAATTGACTTATTGCTTGATTAATATCATCTGTTGCACCACCAACGTTGATTTTAACGTTATCTGGTTTGTCTATATTATTAATTTTATTCATGACTTTACTTGAAACGCCACCAACGTCAGAATCTGTGATTTTACCAGATACTGTTGTTGCATAATCTCCGTCTTCTTGAACGAGTTTACTTGGTGTTGTTGTACGCTCAAGGTTCGCGATTTCTTTCAGTTGAACTGTTTCACCAGTTGGTGATTTTAATTCCATATTATTCAATTTATCTTTAGACCAATCTGTCTGTTTGTTTTGTTTAACTTTGACGTCTACCTTATTACCATTTTCTTTAACAGTGGTAATCGTTTTTTCTGGTAAATTCTCATTTAAATTCAATGCTAGTTGACCAGCTGAGATACCTTTTTCAGTTGCTTTATTTTGATCAACTTTAATTTCATATTGATCATACGTTTGCGATAAATCTGATTTTACATTAGTTATACCGCTAACAGATTTCATTTCTTTCTCTACTTTGGCAACGGTATCTTTGATTGCATTCGTTGAAGGTCCTTTTACAGTGACTTCAACCGAATCATTTCCAGAACCAGTACCCATGTCTTGATTTTTCCATTCACCAGGTTGATTCATCTTAGATAAATGTGAAATCACTTTATCAGGTTCTTCTTCAAAGTTAGGTGTGTCTTTATCATATTCAACCATAATCGCCATACTATTCGTGCTACCAGTTGGATCTGCAGGCGAAGGTCCTCCCACAGAATATTGCACAGTTTTCACTTTATCTTTCGATTGCAAATAGGCTTGCGCTTGTTTTGCATGATTTAGCACAGCTTTTTCAGTTTCACCAGGTTTAGGTGTATAAGTTACAGCTAGGAATTTATCATCACCAGTCGAAATATAGCTTGTACCTAATTTTGAGCCACCTAGTGCAATGCTTCCAATTAGGATAACGACACTAATAATTAAAACAATCCACTTATGATTTAAAGACCAGCCAAGGATTTTACGGTAGCCCTTACTTATGACGCCACGATTTTCTTCATTTTGACTACTCGAATGCGCCTTTAACTTAATTCCTTTTTTGAAAAATGTAGAAGCTAATGCAGGTACCACAGTAATAGATACAAGTAATGATGCTAACAAACTAAAGGCGATTGCTAAAGCGAAAGGTCTAAACATTTCACCTACTGAGCCTGATACAAATGCAAGTGGTAAGAATACGATTATCGTAACGATTGTAGAAGATAAAATAGGTTTAAAAACTTCTCTCGTTGCACTGATTACTAAATTGTCTCCAGACAATGCTTCTTTTGGATCTGACAATCGTCGATAAATATTTTCAACAACAACGATTGAGTCATCTATCACACGACCAATTGCGATTGTTAATGCACCTAGCGTCAAAATATTTAAAGATACATCGCTTAATTTTAATGCAATGAGTGCGATTAAAATAGAAAGTGGAATAGAAACTATTGATATAGCCGTTGTTCTAATATTTCTCAAGAATAATAAGATAACAATAATTGCAACAATAGTTCCTAATGCTGCTTTTTCAACCATAGTATAAAGTGAATCTTCGATTGGCTTAGCAGTATCCATAGTCTTAGTCGCTTTAATGTCATCATTGTTTTTCACAAAGTCATCAATTTTCTTTTGTGCATCTTTAGCAACTTGAACCGTATTAGCATCTTGTGCCTTCATAATTTGGACATTGACCGCATCTTTCCCGTTCGTCTTAGAAATTGATTCACGTTCATCTCCAACAGTAATATTTGCTAAGTCACTTAACGGTACGCTTGGCATTTCACCACTAGACGCTTGAGATTGATTGTTCATTTGAGATTGAGCGCTTGACGATGATGCGCTATCTCCAGTACTACGCATCTCATTACCGGATTGGTCATCACTACTACTTGCCTGGCTTTGACCGCTTATTGTTAATGGGATTTCTAAGTTTTTAAGGGCATTGACGGATTTAAATTGACCATCAACGACGATTGATTTTTCATTTTTACCAAATTGAAATAATCCTAGAGGTGTTTCCCGTGTTGCTGTTTTAATGTAATTCTCTACGTCATCAGCTGTTAATCCAGCTTCATCTAGTTTATTTTGTTTAAATTTTAATGTTACTTGTCTTGTAGTTTGACCATTAAGTTGCGCATTTTGTACGCCATCAACGGTTTGTAATTTAGGGATAAGTTGTGTATTGATTTCTTTTGTCGTCGCTTTGAGGTCATTATTTTTATTGGTAAATGAATACGCTACGATTGGGAATGCATCCATAGAATTTCGTGTTAATTCTGGTTCACTTACACCGTCTTTGAAGTCTAACTTATCTATTTCTTTCTTTAAGACTTCTTCAGCTTTATCCATATCCGTATCATTGTCATATTCAACGGTTACTATAGAGGCATTTTGTATTGACTGTGTTTTTACACTTTTTACATATGCGAGTGAGCGCACTTGGTCATCAATTTTGGAACTGATCTCATCTTGGGTTGTTTGAGGTGTCGCACCCGGCATTGTGGTTTGTACAGATATGACTGGATTTTCAACATCTGGCAGTAACTCGAGTTTTAATTTAGCACTAGCATATACACCTCCTAGAATAACTAATACAACCATCAAGAATATTGCAAATTTATTTCCTAACGAGAACGTTAGCATTTTCTTAATCACTTATGGTTTTCCCCCATTCTTATATCTTAAAAAATCATCCATGTTAGCCATCCCTATTATCCTAAAAAAATCTGAACGTCACAATGTTAGTTGTGTTATCGTTCAGATTAAATTCTAATAATAAATAAACTATTTACCTTTTAATTTACGAGAAATTTTAATTTTAGCTTTAGTTAAACGTGGTTTAACTTGTTCAATTAATTGATAAAGTGGTTGATTTAATACATAATCAAATTCACCTATTTTTTCACTTAGATACGTACCCCATACACGTTTAAACGCCCAAAGACCATAATGTTCAGAATCTTTATCTGGGTTATTATCCGTTCCTCCAAAGTCATAAGTTGTCGCACCATGTGCACGTGCATATTTCATCATTTCAAATTGCATATGGTGGTTCGGTAAGACGTCTCGATAATCATTTGATGACGCACCATATAAATAATATGATTTTGAGCCAGCAAACATCAATAAAGCACCTGATAAATAAACACCTTCAGGATGTTTTGCTAATAAACCATTCATGTCTTCTTTTCTTTCTAATGCCTTCTGAATTTTAGCTTCGACATCATTGAGTTTATTCTGCGTCTTTTTATCTTGCTTTCTTTCATATTTGTCTTGTAATTGTGCTTTTTCGTTGTCCAGTTCTTGAAGTTCTTTATGAATGTCCTCTAAGACAGGCTTTGGTTCCAACTTAACAAGGAATAATTCAGCATCTCCATCTTCATGCAGAGAGTCATAAATATTTTGGAAATAACTTATATCTCTTGTTAAAAAGCCATCACGTTCTCCTGTTACCTTCATTAATTCCGCAAAAGTTTTAAGTCCTTCACGATTTGAACGTTCTACTTTCGTACCTCGTTTTAAAGCAAGACGTACTTTTGAACGATTTCGTCGATCAAAACTTTGGATTATTTCTTCATCTGTTTTATCGATTGGCGTAATCATTGTCATTCGTGGTTGAATGTAGTCTTTAGATAAACCTTCTTTAAACCCTTTATGTTTAAATCCTAATGCATTTAAATTTTTAAGTGCATCTATACCTTTATCGACTTCAACATCTGGATCAATTTTAATAGCATAGGCTTTTTCTGCTTTAGCTACTTTTTTAGTTTCGGCTAATAACTGTTCCAAGGCAGCTTTATCACTATAATCTGTTACGAATCCACGAGAAACATAACATAGCGTGAATGGTAGTTTAGGTATCTTCTTAAATAGTAATTGACCTACACCTTTAATTTCACCATCTTCGCCCACTGCCACACGCTTTGAATACCATCCTGTTAGTCGTTTTGTTTCTGCCCATTTCGTTAGTTGCAGCAAATCGCCATTAGGATGAGCTTTCACAAACGCATCATGCTCTTGGTTAGTGATATTCATCTTTTCCATGCTATAAAAACTCCTTTTTCTTTACATTAATTATAATTATACAATGTCATGATTTGAGTGTCGACAAACTCGCCGTCCGATTCAAATATTATTTCATGAATTTAAATTTTTGATATACTGTATAGACTTAAAATACTAATTTTTCTTAAAAAGAGGGTTATTATGCGAAATTTAATATTAATACTATTTATTATTTTAAACTTCATAGCTATTGTTGTTACGATGACTCAACCTTTAACTATTTCAAATTTTAGTTTAAGAGTAATGTTCGTTGGATTGTCGTTTGTACTCACTATCTTTTTCTTATTATTACAAACGTCAAAAATAACTGTATACCTCAGTATACTCTCTTTAATACTTACAATCGTGCACATCGTATTGATTGCGCATAGTACTTATATTTACCTATATTAATCTTCTGGTTCAAAGCGATATTTAGCACCTTTTGTAATAATTGAGTACGGTGCAGTCGTTTCGCTATCTTTAAATACGACTGTATTATACCCCGACGTTTTCGCATCTTGTATACGGTATATAATGTGATCTGTCGTTAATTGTACATCCGTGTAATGATTGCCTTCTTCAAGAATGGTCATATCAAACCATTTTTGCCATTTTGAAAGTGTTTTTGCACGCTTTTCACTATCTATAATAATTTTGTCGATTTTGAATTGTTTTTGAAAAAGCGGTTCTAATTTCTGATTGTGTTTAACTTCTTTTTCTGCCCATTCAATAAAGAATGGCGGTTTTACCATGTAATCAGGATCTGCAATGTACAGTAGTTTCCATCTTACTTTGTCACCTTTTTTATTCTCTCTATGCATATCTATAGGTCCAATTGTTTCAATACCACGACCTTCTAATGTTTGCTTCAATTGTTCTATATTTGAGGTTCTTAAAGCAATTGTCTTAAAACCTTGTTGGAAGTGGTCTTGAACAATTTTAGTCGCAAATGCAACGCGACCCTCTTCTGTTTTTGACTCTTTAGTTAGTTTCTCTTTGTCTTCTACATCTATCAATTCAATATAATTTTCATTTATATAAGATAAACGATTAAATGTTCCAAATTTATGATGTTTACCACCCGAGCTAATTTTTAAGATTTCCCCTGGATATTTAAAGTTCTTAAGGTTATCAACATAATGAATAATATGGTCAAATCTTAGTTCCATTGATCGTATTCCCCTTTAATTATTCGACTTGCATCTATCTTATCAAACTTCTTATCTGATTACTTCTTTTATTTATACAACTTATTAATAAAGTATTGCAATTTTTTTAAATACGTCATATAATAATTTTTGTTTCAAAAATAGTTAGCAAAGCTAACTTGTTGAAAGGAGTATATTATGTTAGCAAATGAATTCTTCAATAGTTTCATCGGTTTATATCGCCCATATATTAAACGGACGCAACCGATACTCGACCGATTCGATTTACACCCTGGACAATGGTTAATATTAAGAGATATTGCCAGTACTTCTCCAACGACACTAGTTCATATCTCTAAACGTCGTTTTATTGAGAAACCTACGACACGTAAGATTATTAAAATTTTGTCTGAGAAAGAATTGTTAGGTATAAAACCAAGTAAGCAAGATAAACGTGAGAAATTATTAAGTCTCTCTGATAAAGGTCAGGCACTATACGAAGAAGTTTATCGTGAGATTCTACCAGTTCAACAAGCGCTTATTAAACATGCTGGATTATCAAAGGAAGATCTTGAAAGTGTCATAACAGTAATGAATAAGCTTCATCTTGCGTTGGCAGAGGAGGAAGCAGAATGAAACAAAACATAAATGCAAAACAACCCATCTTCACGAAGAGTTTTACGGTTAATTTCTCAATCAACTTTTTCGTGTATTTATGTATGTATCTTTTATTAGTCATTATTGCTGACTATAGTAAGACAACTTATCATGCATCGGATAGTCTAGCCGGACTCGTAGTAGGATTGTTTATTATCGGTTCTTTAATAGGAAGATTTGGTACTGGTAAATATGTTAATAAATTTGGCCCTAAAAAAATATTAATCACTGGATTACTATTACTTCTTATTACACAATTACTGTATTTTATACCCGGATCAATTACATTTTTAATGTTCGTACGTTTAATAAATGGCATTGCAACAGCTATTGCGACTACAGCAACTGGCACGATAGCTGCACATGTCACACCAGTCGAACGTAAGAGTGAAGGTATTAGCTTATTTTCTCTCAGTTTAGTACTTGGAACAGCTATAGGTCCTTTCTTTGGCATCTTATTATTAAAATCATTTTCTATCAATTTATTATTTACGATATGTGTCGTGTTAGGCCTTATTAGTTTAATTATTTCTTTATTTATTAAAATTGATTTCGATGCCGTTCATAATAAAACGGATGCTAAAGTAGCTCAAGCGTCTGGTTTCAACATTCACAACTTTATTGCTAAAGAAGCAGTACCTGTATCTATTGTTATGATGGTTATTGCATTAAACTATGCTTCCATACTCACTTTCCTAAAATTCTTTGCAGAGCAACGTCATTTATTAGAAGCATCCAGTTATTTCTTTATTTGTTATGCCATCGCTTCTTTAATTACACGTCCAATTGCAGGACGTATGATTGATGCACGTACTGAAAATGTTGTTGTTTATCCAGCATTTATCGCACTAATCATTACCTTTGTCTTATTAGTATTCAGTTATAGTGGCTGGATGTTATTACTTGCTGGTGTCTTTCTAGGTATTGGTTATGGCAATTTATCGTCATCAATGCAAGCAATCGCTATTAAAGTGTCACCTACGAGTAAATATGGTATCGCAACATCAACCTACTTTATTGGTTTAGATATCGGCATTGGATTCGGACCATCTTTATTAGGCTTATTTACAGGTTTCATTAGCTATACAGAAGTTTATATTATTATGGCTATTGTAGCTGCACTTAGCATTGCACTTTACTTTTTTGTACATGGTAGAAAAGTCAAAATGCAATATCAATAAATATAAAGCGCTAGGAAATCATTAAAACATTTCCTAGCGCTTATTATAATCTATTAATTAGCAATACTAATTGCTTCGATTTCAGATTTCATTTTATCTAATAATTTTTGTTGTGTAGCATTGAAGAAATAAAAAACTTGTCGCTCATCTGTTTCAGAGCGTAATTTAGAAATCAATTCTTTCTTATAAATTTTACGTATAATCACGTCAATTTTGCTTGTATCCCATAACATTTCAAAATGCAATGTATCGCGTAATTCTTTACCGCTAATTTTTTTACCTTCATAAACTTTAAATAAAACTACAAATTCCTCAATGGAAATTTTATACGATGATTTTAACCAATGTTTTAATTGGCTTAATTCTCTCTCTGCTGCAATAAAGCGTTGTACTTTTTCTGTTGCCATAATTAAAGACCTCCAATGTTGATTCTAAGATGTAGTTATTGCTTTAAAAAATTAATTTTCCTTAACAAAATTATATAACACATACACAATTTAATCTATTACAAATTTTATTTGTTTTCTGATTAGTGTTTAATACAAAATCAGTTATACATATACTCAGTGCTATTATGACATTCCTATACTTTAATCATAGGTATTCTATTAAATAATGATTTACTTTAAATGTAATCTGTTAAGTGAATTTATATTCTAAAAGAACGGGAGCGAGACAGAATTCTTTTTAAATTCTGCGCCACTCCCGTTCTTAATTTAACCACCAATGTAGTTCATATTAATTTTCTTGCGTTGACGATTTTTAACTGTTTGTTCTGTACGTTCATCTGAATATCGATCGTCACGAATGTTCCATAAGATTATTAATTGTTCTCTTAATTCATCATCCGTCACACCTGAACGAATAAATGATTTAATATCAAAGCCTTCAACAGTACTAAATAGACAACCATAAAATTTACCATCCGATGATAAACGTGCTCTCGTACATGTAGAACAAAATGAAGCTGAGACACTTGTGATTAAACCAAATTGAGCACCATTATCTTTATGTCTATAGTACTTTGCGACTTCCCCAAAATATTTAGGAGGGACTGGTTCAATATCAAAATGCGCTTCAATCATATCTAGCATTTCATTTTTGGTCACAACTTTACTGAAGTCCCAACCATTATCATTACCAACATCCATGAACTCGATAAATCTTATTTCGATATCTTTATCTTTAAAGTAATCGACCATTGGGATGATTTGATCATCGTTTACACCTTTTTGGATTACAACGTTTACCTTAACATGGAAACCAATAGATACTGCATAATCAATTTGATCTAGAATAGTAGTTGCTTTAATATTACGATTATTGATGGCTTGGAACACTTCATTATCTATAGCATCTAAGCTAACATTAATACGTCTTAAGCCCGCATCATATAATTTTTGACCATGCTTTTTCAACAAGAGTCCATTCGTCGTCATACCGATATCTTCAATACCATCAATGTTGTTCAACTCAGCAATTAATTGATATAAATTGCGTCTAAGCAATGGTTCCCCACCTGTTATACGTAATTTTTTCACGCCAAGCTCTGCATAAACACGCGCAATTCTCACCATCTCTTCAAACGTTAATAACTCATCTTTAGGTAGGAACACGTAGTCATCACCGAAGATTTCCTTAGGCATACAATAATCACATCTAAAATTGCAACGATCAGTTACAGAAATACGTAAATCGCGAATAGGTCGACCTAATTTATCTTTGATTTGTGCAACCATACATGGACCCTCCTTAATGATTTATCTGATGTTTCAATGTGGCTAAATCTTCTTGATAATTAATATTCTTATACCAATATTCAGGTGATTGTATGCTTGTAACATCTATACATTCTGTCGTCACTTGATTATATACGTGTCGTAAGCTAAAATCATCTGAATCTAAAGCTTCTTTCATAACGTCTATACAATTTGGGTGATAAAATGCAATGGTTGGTATGACACGTCCATTTTCTGAATATGCAGCAATATCAATTTGATCTTCGATTAGTTTAGAAACTAAAAACTGATACAATGCACTGATGGCCTTACCAGTTACCATCGGCGTATCAACAGATATGACAAAGAATAACTCCTCATCATTGTATTGCTCCATTACAGTATATATACCAGCAAGTGGCCCTTTATCTTTATTTTTAGTGTCATCTATAATAACATGATCATGTTTAAATTGATCAGCTAATTGATCATTCGTGCTAATAATGATGTCATTAAACATATTTGTTTCTTGTAATGTTTGAACAATTCGTTGATAAAATAATTGTCCATCTATTTCAGCAAACGCTTTAGCCGTACCAAAGCGTTCTGAATGACCACCTGCTAAAATAATAGCTTTCATTTCCTGTTAACCCCCACTTACTGGTGGAATCAATGCAACTGTATCTGTTGGTTGAATGATATCCTCTTCTTGTACAAATTCTTCGTTTACTGCAACCTGAAATTTTTTAGATTGAATTGAGGGATGTCTCTCAAACAATCTTTGTTTAAAATTATCAACATCAATTGTTTCATTAATATCAAGTATTTCACTATCAGTTTGCAAAATTTCTTTTATTTCAGCGAAGTATAATACCTTCACACTAGTCCTCTCCTTTAGTTGCAAGGTCGTGGCTACCTCTTTGATGGCCCTGCCATTCTGCACCATCTTCCCATATTTCTTTTTTCCAGATTGGAACAATTTCTTTAATACGCTCTATCGCATACTCATTCGCACGATATGCATCTTTACGATGTGGTGATGATACTGCAATTAATACTGCAATATCTGAAATTTGGAGCGGCCCAATTCGGTGAACAATGGTGGTAATTGTCCCTGGCCAACGTTCTTGAATTTCATCACCAATTTGCGCTAATTTCTTCTCTGCCATAGGAACATACGCTTCGTATTCTAAGTATTCCGTTTTAATGCCTTTGGTCCACTCTCTTACATGCCCTGTAAAGACCACTACAGCACCTTGGTGTTCATTTATAGTAAATGTTCGATACTGTTCCGTTTGTATAGGTTCAGTAACGATTTCAAATTGCTTCATTTAGTGTCAATTCCTTTGCTCTATCCATTGTAATAGCCAATTATCATAATGTGATAATGCTTGTATATCTTGAACATGGTAACAATATTTAACACATGTCAATTGCTTTAGCTGTTCTAGTTCTTCAGTTGTTCGATAAACAATTACTTTATCATAATGTTCATCTTTATATCCTTCAACCAAAATGATATTACAATCAATTGTAACAGATTGGTCAATCATTTGAGTAAGATTTTGTTTATATGCACGCGTGACCGTTTGTTGATAGTGTTCACCTTGCACAATGCTTTGATCTGCTCCAGCATTAAAGTGTTTCATATGATCTACATGATCCTCTTGAAGCGTGATATCATCGCCAATGTGACCATGATGTTTGATTGTTGCTACAGTGTAACCATGAGATTTTAAAAATTGTATCGTATGTTGCATCAATGTTGTTTTTCCTGAATTTTTAAAGCCTACGATTTGCAAAATCATAAGGTCATTTCCGTCTCAAAAACATTAGATTCAGTTAAAATAACATTTACTGTATGTCCAGCTTTAAATCCTCTTGTTCCCCCTGGCAACATAATCATTGCATTACTATGTGCAATTGCCACTACTGCTCCTGATTTATTAAACCCTGATGGTACTACAGTCGCACCGCTTTGTGAGAAATTAGCAGTTGCTCGAATAAAACGTGTAAATGGATTAGCTTTCGTAAAATCTTCCATTAATGTCGCTTTAACAACCTGAGGGTAATATGCAGTTGCGCCCATCATATGCTGAACAGCTGGTTTCACAAATAATTCAAAACCGGTAAAGCAAGCAGATGGGTTGCCTGACAAGCCAAATAAATATTGTCCATTAGCCACAGCTACCGTTGTTACACTACCAGGTCGCATTGCAACTTTGTTAAATAATACTTTAGCATTAACTGCTTTATAAATTTCTGGTAGGTAGTCAAAGTCTCCAACAGAAACACCGCCAGTTGTTATAACAATATCGTGTTTAGACATAGCATCTTTAACTACAGCAATACTACTTTCTAAATCATCTTGTTGGATTTTGTATGCTTCCACGTTTAAGCCAATCTTCTCTGATAATGCTTTAATCATTGGACCATTTGAGTTGCGGATTTTTCCTGGTTGTAAGTCATCGTTCACATCTAATAGTTCACTACCTGTTGCAATGACAGCAATGCTAGGGCGACGTGTAACTGGCACTTTAGTATAACCATACGTTGCTAATACGGCTATTGCACCGGGGTTAATGACTTGTCCCTTTTTCAAAACAATATCTCCAGTTGTCGTTTCTTCACCTTTAAGCGATACATTCTCATTTGCTTCAAATGATTTACGTATCGTGAAGGTATCCCCGTCTTCAACTGTTTGTTCAAACATCACTACTGCATCGGCGCCTTCTGGAATTTGTGCACCCGTCATAATACGCACCGCTTCGTTTTGACCAAGTGTTTTACTTGAAACTGAACCTGCACCTATATTGTCAATTACTTTAAATTGTTTGCGGTTTTCTGAATATGCACCTGCAGAGTCTTCACTGCGTATCGCAAACCCATCATAAGGTGATTTATTAAAACGAGGTATATCATAAGTCGCAACAATATCCTCTGCTAAAATATATCCTAAACTCTCATCTAAATTCACTTCAATTTGATTCAAATATATCTCTTGTTGGACAACACGATGTATTGCTTCTTTCACTGGTATAGGATTTCTTTTTTCAACTGCCATTGATTTCATCTCCAATTTATAATTTAAAATCATGATATACTATCCCTATCAGGAGGGTTAATATGTCAAAATTCACTCATATTAATGAACAAGGTAATGCTAAAATGGTTGATGTTTCAAATAAAGCTGTTACGAAGCGTACTGCACAAGCCCATTCTAGCATTACTGTTAATGAAACAATCTATAAACAAATAATTGATAATACTAATAAGAAAGGTAACGTATTAAATACGGCCCAAATTGCTGGTATTATGGCCGCCAAGAACACATCAACAATAATACCTATGTGCCACCCCTTACCTTTAACTGGCATTGATGTTCAATTTGATTGGCAAACGAATGACAACATGACTTATACATTAAATATCACTGCGATTGTCTCCACAACAGGAAAGACTGGTGTGGAAATGGAGGCATTAACTGCCGCATCAGCGACTGCACTAACCGTTTATGATATGACGAAGGCAGTAGACAAAGGCATGATCATCGGTGAAACGTATCTTGAATCAAAATCAGGTGGCAAATCAGGTGATTATCGTCGATAAGCTATTCTAAGCACATATACTATGTTCAATTTAAATAATAAAGTCATGGATGCAAAACTTCAATTAGGGAAACCTATCATTTAAGTTTAAATCCATGACTATTTTTTTTATTTATTCAATTCATGCAACATATGATTTAATTCTGGCTTAATTAACTTTTCAATAGCTAATTTCACAGCGCCAGTTGATCCAGGTAAACTGAAAATCAATTTATTTTGGACTGTACCAGCAACCGCTCTTGATAATAATGCTTTTGTGCCCACATCTTCTGCGTAACTTAAATATCTAAATAATTCTCCAAATCCCTCTATTTCTTTATCAAAGATGGGTTTAACTGCTTCAATCGTAACATCTCTTTGCGCAATACCAGTACCGCCTGTTGTAATAATGACATCAATATCAGTTGCCAACCATTGTTTGATTTGAGAATAAATCGCTTCTTTATCATCTTTGACAATCGCATAATGTGACTTTGCGACTTCAACATTAATGTCTTGAATTAAAGTTTGAACAAGTTGACCACCTTTATCTGTTTCTTTATCTCTAGTATCTGAAACTGTCAAAACTGCACAATGAATCGTTCTGTCTACTTTCGCATGATCATGTTGATGCATTAAATTCACTCCTATCCGAATAATTGATTAATTAAATGAATGGCATCTGACGTTTTTGTTGTGCCATGTATAAGCATCCGTCCACCTTCAAAACTAACAATTCGATGCCCTTTATATTCAAACATTATCATATATTTGTTTTCTCTATAATTAAGTTGATGTTGTTTGAGAAACTCTCGCACCATTTCCTGGGTAATATTATCATTATCATATTGTACTGTATCTCTACCACATAATGTTGCATATAATGTATGTTGTTGATTTAAATAAGGAAATGATGGATTTGAACCACACGTTGGACATTCATTTCTGAACATACGACTAAAGCCAAATGTATAATGTTGTCCTTCCCATATATCCCCGTATGTTAATTTACTAGGCACTGATTGTTCAGTTAATAATTTAAGGGCATCTCGCAATTGAAAGCTCGTTGTCATTGTGACTGCAGGTTGTATAACACCGACTGTATCACACGTTAAATTAATTGCTGGGAGTTGTGGCATTAAACAGTTGAAACATGGTGTCTGTCCGGGTATAAATGCAGCTTCTATATAAGTGCTTTGTACGACACCACCATAAATCCAAGGTATTTTCTCTTTATAAGCAAAGTCATTGATTAATTGTCTTGTCTCAAAATTATCCGTAGCATCAATGATTAAATCTACATGCTGTGCATGTTTATCTAAAAAATAATAATCAACATGCGTAATGAACGTATTGAGTGCTAGATCTTGACGCAATGCTTTTAAATGACGTTCAGCCGCGACGACCTTAGGAAGCATTTTATTAGCATCCTCTTCCGTAAATAATGTTTGACGCTGTAAATTACTAAATTCAATATAGTCTCTATCCACAATTGTAAGTGTGTTTATTCCTGCACGAACGAGTCCCTCAGCAACATGTGTTCCCAATGCGCCCATACCAATAATAAGTACATGCTTTTGACTGATTTTATTTTGTCCGTTAGCTCCTATTCCTTTAAACAAAGTTTGTCTCGAATAACGTTCCCTCGTCATTTTTATTGCCCTCTCTAGTTAAGATCCATTTCTATCATTATAACGAACAAAGCACCTCTTTTACAAAGAGGCGCTTTTATTACCCTATTTTTATGATTTTATCCGCTAAAACTTCGGCTTCAAAATTAGAATGTGTAACAAAGATAATAGGTATCTTCCATTCTTTAAAAATACGTTTGATTAACTTGATTCCCTCGTCTCTTGTCGCATCATCTAAACTTGAAAAGGGCTCATCTAATAAAATTAAATCTGGCTTCGTACTTAATGTACGTGCTAATGCAACACGTTGAGATTCGCCTCCTGAAAGCGTCGCTGGATATTGCGCGCTTAAATGATGAATATTTAGGCGATCCATTAAGTCATCTATGTGAACAGATGGTTTAGCCATAAAAGTGATATTCTTATTCACTGTCATGTTCGGAAATAATTGGTAATCTTGAAATAAATAACCAATATGACGCTCTTGGATTTTCACGTTCACTTTATGTTCAGTATCAGTGATAAGTCTATCATTTATTTTAATATATGCTTTATCCGGTTTTCTTAAACCTGCTATCATATTCAATACTGTCGTTTTACCTATACCTGAAGGTCCTCGTATTGCATAAATTTTAGGGACAGTATCATGAATGTTAATATCAATCAACGTCTTCTTTAATTGATATTGTAGCTTTAACTCTAACATCTAATCTACCTCCCTATACTTATCTTTATTAGCAAAATTCAATATACCAATTACAGTAATTGAAAATGCGACTAACACAAGCACCCATAACCAAGCTTGGTTTTCTCTACCTTGTTCCACTAAAAAGTATATCTCAAGTGGTAACGTGTTCGTTTTATTTGGTATGTAACCTGCAACCATTAATGTTGCACCAAATTCTCCAATTGCACGAGCAAAACTCATCATAATCCCAGCGATGATTGAACGTTTAGATAACGGTAAAATTAAGCGATAGAATATTTTATTTTCACTTGCCCCCATGGTACGAGCAGTATTTAACATTTTAGGGTTAATACTTCTAAATCCTTGAATCGTGTGTTGATACATTAACGGAAAACTAACAATGACAGATGCAATTACTGCACCTGTCATTGTGAATACTACTGGAAGATGTAGTACCTCTTCAAAAAATTGTCCTACAATACTTCTAGGAGAAAATATAATGAGTAAGATAAACCCTAGCACCGTTGGCGGTAGAACAATGGGTAATAATATAAAACTTTCAAGGAGTTTAGTAAGATGCCCTTTTCCCTTATAAAGCAATCGACATATAAAAATACCTAGTACTGTTACAATAATCGTACTTATGACGGCTACTTGAATCGATATCCAAAAAGGTGTTAATTCAGGCATTCTTCAACCTCCTAAACTTCGAAATGATACTCTTTTAAGATATCTTTCGCTTTGTCAGATTTTAAGAAGTCCATCCACTCTTTCGCAAGTTTTTTATCTGAAGTTGCACCTGCTTCATAAGTGATTGGTTTTTTAAGTTCTGCTTCTTTAATTTCATTTACTTTATCTGTTTTTTTGTTGTCAGTATATAAATCTGTTTCATAAACAAAGCCCATTTCGGCATTGCCTTTTTCAACATAATTTAATACTTGTTTAACGTCTTTGGCATAAACTAAATGATCTTTAACGTCATTATATAAACCTTGATCTTCTAAATATTGTTTCGCATATTTACCAGCTGGAACTGTTTTAACTTCACCAATTGCTAATTTTTCATTATCTTCTAAATCTTTAACTGATGTTTTGTCGCTATTTTTATCTCCAACTAAGACAAGCTTATTATGTGCATATTTGTATGTATCGTGTGCTTTGTCTTTATCTTTTAGCATATCAACATCTTTAGTGTTCGCAGACATGAAAACGTCAGCTGGTGCGCCTTTTTCAATTTGTTGTCTTAATGCGCCAGAACCACCATAGTTAAAGCTTACATCAACATTTTTGTGATCCTTTTTAAATTCTTTCTCTAATGCTTTACTTACATCACCTAAGCTAGCTGCTGCCGAAATTTGTAATTCTTGTTTGTTGTCACTATCTTTTTTGCTTGAGTCAGATGATTTATTTCCACTATCATTGCTACCAGAATTTGAACATCCTGCTAAAATAATAACTAATGTAGCAATAACTGCCATGAAATGTTTAAGTTTCATTTCACAAACCCCACCTTTTATACCACTTATTATACGCTTATTTATAACTTTTAAAAGGTATAAAATGATAAATTTCACCTAATTTTCACATTATTAAATATATTTAATATACTATCAATTATTTATATGTAATTTAAATCTTTTCAAATAATGTTCAAAAGTTTTAATATAGAGTTATATATGCCTAAAGGAGAAATAAAAATGGATAAAGATGTATTACAAGGGCAATCTATCCTCCGCTATGAAGACGGGCAACTCATCAATACAACAGATAGCTATGTTACAGAATTTCCATTGACAATTATTGTTAATGGCACAGAATTTGCTACAGTCATTTGTAGTCCAACACATATGGAAGAACTTGTAGTGGGATTTTTAGCTTCTGAGGGAGCTATTTATAAAAAAGAAGAAATACGCGCTTTGCAAATAGATGATAGTAAAGGTTTCGCACATGTAGAGTTAACTAAAGATTTAGGCGACCGTTTTGAGTATTCAACTAAACGTATGATTGCATCATGCTGTGGAAAAAGTAGAGAATTTTACTTTCACAATGATGCAGCTATCGCTAAAACCTCAATGTCTAAAATCACATTAACGCCAAAACAAGTGCTCAATATGATGACTGGGCTACAATCTGCAAGTACATTGTTTAAACAAACAGGTGGGTTGCACAATGCTGCCATTAGTGATGGTGATGAATTTTTTGAACATAGACAAGATATCGGCCGTCACAATGCGCTCGATAAACTTTATGGATTTTGTCTTGAAAGACGTATACCTGTCAGAAATAAGGTACTTATTTTTAGTGGGCGTATTTCATCGGAAATATTATTAAAGGCGGCTAAAATAGGTGTAGGCGTCATTTTATCCAAATCTGCACCTACTACGTTAGCGATTACGTTAGCTAATGATTTAAATATAACTGCAATTGGTTTTATTAGAGATGGCAACTTTAATGTTTATAGTCATCCAGAACGTATTAAAGCCACTGACACATTGGATTAATCTTCCAAATGCGTCAGTGGCCTTTTTATTTTACATCTTCTTTGATGATATGATACACAAAGCTTTGGTACGTATAACCTTGTTTCGTGTACATATCTTTGGCTGTATCTTCTCCATCAGCTACGAGTATAACTGGACGTTCGTTTGCTATGCTACCTATATGTGCTTGTAAAGTTGATCCAATACCCTGTCTTCGATAGTTTTCCATAACACCAAAACTATCAATTTCGATGGTTTCCTCAGTTTCAATCACATCAACAGTACCTACAGGTGCTTTGTCAACGTATGCTATTAGTCGGCATATGTTATCTTTTTTATGCTGAATTGTCCGTCTCGTGTCATTGACACTCTCAATCGCAAACGGTTTACCATAAGGCAAGGCAAATGAATAATAAATATTCAAATAATCTTCCATATTGCTTTCATTTACTTCTTCAATCACAACATCTTTTCGACTAGGTAAGCGTGTTAATTCATTACCTTCTATAATATAGAATTCAAGTAAACCTAGTTGAAATCCTTCCTTTTCAATTGCATTTTTCCATACTTCTTCCAACCTCTCATTCTCTGGAAAAGTAAACGCTAAATGATTCGAATGCTGTTTCTCATGCAATTCATACTGTTTAGTCATATCTTTATGCCACTGTTCTATAGTTGGCATTTCTTTATACACCCACTTATTTGTATCATATTTCAATGGTTGTGAAGGTGTTAAGTAAATCATTATTCGTTCATCTTCATGATATAGATGCCCCTCTTGAGCAATGTTTCGGATTGATATATTTGACATCACTACATCCACCTGCCTCGTTCATTTGTTAGACTTATTGTATCAAACTTTTGAAGCGTGAATGATTTAAAAGTGTTACGCCAATTAAACTCGCAATGATGGCTTTAATGATATCTCCTGGCATAAAAGTAAATGACAATAAGAAGGCTTTACTTACTGGAATATGTATAATGAAGCCCATAATAATTGTACCGACGATATCTAAAAATAACACACCAATTATTAATGTAGTAACAAATAATACGGCAAAATTGATTTTATTAAAATATTGATCTCTTACAGAACCAATACCAAACGCAACAACCGGATATAAGAATAAGAATCCTGCTGATGGTCCTGCAAATACGCCAATTCCTCCACGTCCACCTGAAAGAACTGGTAAACCTGCAGCTGCTAATAGTAAAAAGACAATGACACTGAGTGTCCCATATTTTTTACCTAATATCATACCTGCTAAAAATATACCAATATTTTGTAATACGATAGGTACTGGCATAATCGGAAGCGGAATTCCCGGAACCAATCCTAAAACACAAATAATCGCTGTCATTAAAGCTGTGTAAACTAAATTTCTTGTATTCATGTTGTATCCTCCTTCTACGAAGATGATTATACCACTAATGTAAACTTTATAAAATAAAAAGTTTACATTTATGAAGGAGAATCTACTTTTTTTGCTAACTGCGTAATGTATTTAAAGAAGTCATCATGATTTACACTCGTAACAACTTGGACAGGACGACCTTTTTCTGTCACATATGTACGCCCTTGACTTGGTCCTTGATGTTCAACATCAACATGCTTTGTTATTGATTGAACCAATTCAGGATTACCAACATAAGCAGTGGTTAGGACATCCCATAAAAAGTAAGTTGAATTAGTTATAAAATGTGTTAAAGGTGGGACTGCCGCATAACTAACACCTAGAAAATCAACGCCCGAATAATGACGTTCGTTTGCCCACATTTGTCGAATATCTAATGTTAATGGCACTTGATTCGTGCTTTCTAAAGCCACCATATCTATAGCAATGTCACTATCAAATACTACTTTTACCGCCTCTGGATCCCAAAATGCGTTCCATTCAGCTGTACCATCATGTTCTGGCTCTTCCACATTGCCTTTTTCAAGAAAAGTCCCTCCCATCCATACTAATTTAGCAATATTCTTCTGAATGCTTGGGTCAATCGTAAGTGCTTTAGCCAAATCTGTTAATGGTCCCGTAAACAATAGTGTTATCTTTTCTGTTGACTCGCTCAATACGCGTATAATATCCTCATACGCTTCTAGGTTGCTCATGCCAGATTGTTGATTCGTCGTTTGTTCATTCAATATCGGCAATGCATCCATAAAGAATGCATGCATTCTCCACTCTTTCGGAAATGGATTGGCACCACGTTCATATGATGGCGCAACTTGTAATGATGCATTAGAAAAACGATTAATAATTTTACATGAAGCACTAACAGACGGTTCTAAATAACAATCTGCTCCTATTGTACTTACTCCAACTAAATCAATATCTTCCATTTGTAACAATAAAAATAAAGATATTAAATCATCTACACCACCATCGTGGTTAAAATATACTTTAGTCAAAGTGATTCCTCCCATTATTATGTAAATAGAAAATAAAGCGGAACGGAAATGATATTTTCCCAAAAATTTATTTTGTTGTTCCACTCTCAACTTGCTTAGCTTGTATACTTTCTTGATGAAATACTATTTGCTAAGCCCCACCGACAAGGTTGACTAAAATTAAAAGAAGCTTGTTGCAAGTGCACTGTTATGTTAGTCAACGACTGTCAATATATATTTATAGGGAGTGGACAGAATTCTTTTAAATTCGTCGTCCACTCCCAGCTTGCTTTGCTTTTAGAATTTCTTGATGAAATTCTCTTTGTTGGGGCCCCGACCCCAACTTGCTTTGCTTGTAGAATTTCTTAGTGAAATCCTCTTTGTTGGGGCCCCACCCGCAAGGATGACTAGAACTGAGAAAAGCTTGATTAAAGCGCCTTCTCAGTTCAGTCAGCTACTGCGAATTTGCTAAATAGCTTCATTATATTATTTTTGTCCCAGGCTTTTAAAATATCATAAAAAATTGATCGTCGTCTCTATATTCTATTATTTACTAGCTTCAATTAATTTGTCTTTTAAATCTTTTCGCATAAAGTCAAGTGTGTAAGGATCATTATACCAATATGTTTCAGCCTTAACTTCAATCACGTTTCCATTTTTAACTGCTGGCAAGTTTTTCCAGATGTTTGTTGTCTCATAACTTGGTTTAGATTTACCTTCTCCTGTTGAGACGATATAGTCACCAGCTACGTCTTCAATTTTTTCTTGACTGACTTCAGCCCAACCTTCTTTTTTAACTAAATCTTGTTGGCCTTTAGGCATATTCAAACCAAATGCTTGATATAATACTTCTCCACCACGACCCCAGTTGTCGCCGTAAGTGTAAACTTTCTTGTCAAATTCATCTAAGATAGAAACTGTTGCGTCTTTACCAATTGCATCTTTGATTTCTTTGCCATCTTTTTCAGTTTGTTTCTTCCATTTTTCTTCCCATTTTTTAACTTCGTCTTCTTTACCCATAATCTTACCTAACATTTCTTGTTGTTCAAGGTATTTGTGTTTGCCATAATCAACAACAATCGTTGGTGCGATTTTTTCATATTTTTTGATATTTTTATCTGTAGAGTAAACAATAATTAAATCCGGTTTTTGCTTAGCCACTTTTTCAACGTCAGCTTCACCAATTTTTGTTGTATCTTTAAATTTCTCTTTTAAAATTGGGCTTTGATCAACTTGATTGTTAACCGCAACAATGTGCGCGCCTAATTTATGTAAACCACCTGCAAATGTAGGTGCAACGACAGCAATACGTTTAGGATCTTTAGGAATATCTATCGTCTTTCCACTATCTAATTTATATGATTTTGTTTCTTCTTTTGAATCAGATTTACCCGAACCACCGTTATTACCACATGCAGCTAAAACGATGATTAGAACAAGTAATGGTAAAATTAATTTCTTCATAACATCCTCCTGTTGAAAACGATTATCAATTTCAACAAAATTATATCCTACAATGCAACGTTTTACAATAAAATTTTAAATTATTTGTAAAATCAAAAAAGAGTGGAACACAATTTTTCGAAATTATTGTTCCACTCCCCCGCAAAGCTCATCACTACTGAGAAAAGCTTGATTTAAGCATCTTCTCTATTCAATAAGCTACTACGTCATCATATTATTTTTGCCCGTCCACTTATCCTTACCTTGTTTACACTATTTAAAATAAATTGCACACAGATTTAGCTATGTTAGTATAAGCGGCATCCTCCATAGGTGGATTGTGTAATCCAGCTCTCATATCACGGTAATAACGTTGCAATGGTCGTTCCATTTCAAGACTCTTCGCGCCAACGATTCTCATCGCTAAATCAACTACTTCCAACCCTTGATTCATTACTAGCACTTTACTCGCAGATGTTTCATTCCATAACTTAGGTTGATTTTCTAGGTGATTATAGCCTTTAGCAGTACTCCATAAGAAATGTCGAGCTGATAATAATAGTGACTCCATTTTACCAATATTTTGTTGTACAGTTGGCAAGTGACTAATCGTACCTTCTATACTATTTGGGCCATACGTTGTTGCGAAATTGATTGCATAATCTCGTGCCGCCTGTGCAATGCCTAAATAAGTGCTAGGAATGTGTAATATCCATCCATTCGGTTGCGGTTTTCGTTTTGACTCAACAAAAAAGTCATTGGGTACCCACACATCATTCAATACTAAATCGTGACTTTCTGTTGCTCTCATACCTACCATATTCCAATTATCGGCAATTTCTAAGCCATTAGTGGCTCTAGGCACTAAGAAAAATCCTACTTCTTGCAAGTCATCGACATAAGCTGCGACAATATAGTGTGTCAACGCTTTGCTCATTGATGTGAACGTTTTAACACCATTTAATAGGTAGCCTTCATCTTGCTTAACTGCATGCGTTGCAGGTCTGCCACCACGAGTAGGGCTACCTGTATCCGCTTCACTTACTGCTCTATTGACTAAAGCACCATTTTTAATTTCTTTAGCAAAACGATCCAGCATATCTTGATTCCACATTGATTGTTCATATATTTGTCCTATGACACTTAAATGCCAACCGATTGATAACGCCGTTGCACCATCAATTGCTCCTAAATATGTTTGTAACACAACCATATCTTCAATAGTCGCGCCTTCACCACCATATTCAACGGGTAACGTAAGTATGCTATATCCTTCTTGCACTAACCATTCAATATTTTCAAATGGGAATCTCGATTGTTTATCATTTTCTGCTGCTCTTTTTTTAAAAGTTTCTTCAATCGATTGAAACTTTTGTATCCATTTTCTTTGAATATCTGTGTTAATCAGAACTGAATTGATCAATTATATCACCTGTTCATTGTCATTGTTATTTAAACCTAGTTTATCACTCAACATTTTAAAATGAAAGTTAACCACGTTCAGATAGCAATATAAAAAGACTTAAGTCAGAGAGATTGAATATCTCAATGCTTAAGTCTTCTCATGAATAAACATGAATTACTTGATGTACTTTTCTAATTCAGCAATCAGTTTATTAATCTTGTCTCGTTGTTCATCTGTTACATAAACAATAACTATTCTTTCATCTTGTATGCTACGCTTTTTTGAAAGTAACTGTAAATCTTTTAACTTTTGTAATGCTTTAGTTAAGTAATAAGGTTTAAACTCTGAATACGTTGCAATTTCCTTCGAAGTTATTTCATTTGTTTTACTTCTTGCAATATAATTTAAAATATAAACCTCTTCATAATTTAAATTATATTTCTTTTTAGTGTCTTTGAAGAACTTTTTAACTTGAAATGTTGCGTTAACTAAATCATTGATGTCTTTAATTTGTCCCATATCCTAAACCACTCCTCTGATGTACGTCTTGTTGCTACAAGGTTCATGTCTACTATTTATTACTTACCAAACATTTCTTATGCTATAAAATTTATTTTATAACATTTAAGTATAATATTTCAATATTTTTATGAAATTAAAATGATATTATATATCAATAACACGTTCCATCAATTAAATTACACATAATCAATTTGTCTTAATTGCTATTTAATAGAATATAAAAAAGGAGTGCGACAGAATTCTTTTTGAATTCAATGTCCCACTCTCCTAACAAGGATGATTCGCGCTGAACACAGCTTCTTTAAATCGTTGTCTCAGTTCAGTCAGCTACGATATATTTGCAATGTCGCTTTGTTATATTAATTTTTATTTCGTTCTTTCTATACATTAAAGACTTAATCTAACTGAAAAAATGGTTAATAACTGTTGTTCTATCCCTTAATTCTCTATTACTGCCATTTTATCGTTATTTAATTTTAGCATTCACATAATCAACAAACGGTTGAATCTCTTTTGTTTGAATTTGTTTCATTGGTACTTTCCCAATGTTAAAAGTAAACACTAAGTCTTTACCATCAAATTCAATTGCTTCTATTTCATTGTATGGAATATTTCTATAATAGAATTGTCCATTCATATCTACATTCATAATTAATCTTTCAGAGGTAGCAATAAACGCACCTTCAAACTCACTTTGTCCTTGAACGTTATACTCAATTATCCCTAGTACAGAAGGCCCTTTAGACTCTGTTGGGAACAAATCATCGGGATTCACATTATCTAAAATCATGCATTCATTCTCCTTACCTATTATGTTTATTAAATCAATCTCATTTCCTCTTGGAATTTATTGTAACATTTAACAAATATTTGATAGGTTTCATATGCTCGTGATTCAATAAATTTTACGTTTACAATTCGTTCATCTATTGAATTACGATATTTCTCTAAATACCCTTTATGATAAAGTTCATTAATAACTGCATTTATACATATTAAGTATCGATAAGACATAGATTGAATCTCTTTTAATGAAATGACTTGCCGATTCGAAATGAACGCTCCTAATAAAATCAGTTCATCTAAACTCAGATTAAATTCCTTCGCTAACATTTGGACTTTATATCGTGCATCAAAAATAGTGATGACATATTTCAATGAATTGTAATGGGTACTTTCTATTATACATGCAAAGTTTTTCAATTTTACCATTTCATTAATTTCAGAAAACATCGTATTGAGTTTATCCTGACAGTTTGTTGATGGGAGAAATAATAAGCGTCTTTGATCATTATTATCACGCAATTTAATAATCCATCCCAAATGGTATAAGTGCTCTAAATGATGTCTTAGTTGTCTTTTTGAAATAGATTGATACGTAATTAATTCATCTATATAAATACCTTGATGATGAACATGATAATAATTAATGACTTCATTTAATGTTTTTAATTGTTCAAACTTTAATTGGTAGCTGTACTTTAGCACCTCACCTACCGCCTTCATAAAAACCAGATAAAACAATAATGTTTCTAACTTATGCTTATCCATCATACCTATCACCTCATGACACAATCTTTAGATTGGGCTATCGAAAGCATCTACGGCAAATCGCTTAACCGTATAAAATGATTAAGATTACTTTGAACATAGCAATGATATACCACTATTCCTACCCAACCTTTGCAAAGATAGACATTTACATGACTCTTTCAATAAAACAACATCATCTTTATATTTTGTGAATCAGTAGGTCGTACTAACGAATACACAATCATAACAGTGATTGATTACTTCTGATAGGTTATTTTAACTGTAATGCGCTTTGGCTTCAGCAATTAATAACTGGGTTGTTTCATCAAACGGTATTTCTGATTGATTCAATGATTGGTATTGATGTGACTGATTTTTAGTTCGAATTTGACCAGGTGTGTTACCATACCTTTTATTAAATAAAGCGATAAAATGCGGGAGATGATTGAACCCATGCTTGAACGCAATGTCTTGAATCAAATGATTACTTATTAAGATGTCTATTAAACATAATTTTAATCTAACATCATTTATATATTGCGTTATATTACGATAAGGTGTGTGATATTTGATAACTTTACTTAATTCTTTAGCTGACATATTAAGTGCATTCGCCATGTCCTGACGACTAATCTTAGTACTGTGATGTTCAATAACATACTCATGTACCTTATCAACTAAAGCATTTTCTAATTTATAATGAACACGTTGTTTTCTTTGCAAATATCCTAATTCTACACATAAATGTTTAACAAGCTTATCTTTGATTTGTAATTTGTGCGGTTGTCTACTTTCAAATTCCAGTATATTTAGAATAAATGGTTCTATTTGTCTTCTTTCTATAGAAGAAAATTTATAGCCATTTGACTTAATATAATCATCAGCAAACTTCAAATAATCTTTGAATGCTATTTCAATGTTTGCGACGATCGCACCATCTTCGCTTTCAATCGAGTAAATATCATTAAGCATCACAAATAATAAATCTCTTTCTTGCATCTGAAATCTCTCTAAATTTAAATTTACTCGTCCTGACCCTTTCAGCCAATAGATTAATTTAATATTCGATTCCTTTTGCTTACTTATCTTTATATCTTTTAAAAGTTTTACCGAAAAGTTATCAATCATACGTACGTCCTCTCACTTTATAATATATAAAGACATGACATAAACAGAAATAATAAATTATCCCCCATAACTCTAATAACTATTGCTGCATCATTAACGTTTCTCTAATTTAACGCATTTAATCGAATGTCTATCTTCATATATAATTGTATGTTTTATTTCGGTATTATCAGTAGCAAACTTTTAACCAATTATATCATTTTATTATCTTATATAACGATTTTTATATCCTAAATGATTTTTATAATATCAAACATTATAAATTCCTTTAACACGCCTGCAAGAGAGTAATAATACAATTAAATTAAAAGATGATTCAGATACTTATTGTAAAAACAATACAAAAATAATGAATTCTATTAATTTTATATCAAATTTATTTTTGCTGTTACTTTACAAAAATGTTACAGAGAAATGAGTATCTTTTTCATATATTTTTTAAAACGTTGCTATAACAGCGTTTTTTAATATTACAAAAAATTACTTATTGTATTTATCTCAACACTATTTATTAGCAAAAAATTACAAAATGATAACAACGCACACAAAATGATTTTTTTCTGATAAAGTATGTCTTGTCGTTAAGAAACTTATTAAAAACTGGACTTAAGGGTCATCAAATGACTATTAAATATAAAATATTAATTTAATTCTCAGGAGGAAATTTTACAATGAAAAAAATCGCTACAGCTACAATCGCTACTGCAGGAGTTGCAACAATCGCTATCGCTGGACATGGTCATGAGGCACATGCAGCTGAACAAGGCTACAATCCAAATGATCCAACTTCATACAGCTACTCTTACACTATCGACCAACAAGGTAACTATCATTACACTTGGAAAGGTAACTGGAGCCCAAATCAAGTAAATCACTCTAGTCAATCAAATTATTCAAACTACAACTATTCTTATAACTACAATAATTACAATAACTATAACAACTATAACTACAATTACTATGGTAATAACACACAATCATATAGTTCAAACACACAACAAACTGGTGGTTTAGGTGCAAGCTACTCAACTTCAGATCGTAACATTAAAGTAACTACAACTACTGCGCCATCATCACAATCAAATGGTGTGTCAATTTCAAGAGCTTCAAGTTCAGGTAGTAACTTATACACTGCTGGTCAATGTACATACTATGTATTTGATAGAGTAGGCGGTAAAATCGGTTCTACTTGGGGCAATGCTAATAACTGGGCAAGCGCTGCAGCTGCATCAGGTTACACTGTAAACAATTCACCATCAGCTGGTGCTATTTTACAAACTTCTCAAGGTGCTTACGGTCACGTAGCATATGTTGAAAGCGTTGGTAGTGACGGTTCAGTTACTGTATCAGAAATGAACTACGGTCACGGTGCTGGTGTTGTTACTTCACGTACTATCTCAGCTAGCCAAGCTGCTGCATACAACTACATTCACTAATTTTATGTATAACGAATAAATTAAGGTCAGTAAATGAATTTCTTAAAATACATTTACTGACCTTTTTAATGTGCACAAGTTTAATAATATTGTGAACTGTTGGATATATAATTGAGCGTATTAAAAAAGATTGGAAAGTAACACTTCATACTTTCCAATCTTAATGTATGTCCAACAAATTCATTCTTTCTTGCTTTGTTATATCTTTTACTATAATGGTGCTAATAATAAATTCGTTTGTCATCGTTCATGAATCCAATTCTCGCTACAAAAATTGAACCCACTACTATGAAATATTTTGAGGATATTTACAGTTAAAACTTTAATGCATTAGATATCATCGCTACAAAAATATCTATGTAATGTTTTAACATACTTGAATATATCCTTTTGACAAATGATTAAACATATTTTTACGAATTTTTTACATAACTTTTGTTGTTTAATTTACGAATACCAAGTCCTGAAAATCCATAAACAATAGCTAGAATTGCACATAAGTAACACGGCACTGTCCAAATAAAGAATTGATCTACGGATACACCCAATTGTTGTGTGTAATAAATTCCTGAAGTTCCCCAAGGTATTAACGGCAATACCATCGTACTAGAATCTTCTAATGTTCTTGATAAATTAGTTTTATCCAAATCCATTTCGACAAACATATCTTTCATTAAGACACCCACCATGATAATGACTATAGATGCTACACCAGCAGCAAAAACTAACATTAAGCAACATACCACTGTTATTAAAATTAACGTACCCACTGATTTTACACCTTTAGATACTGTATTTAACATGACATCTAAACATCCTGATGTCTCTACAATACCTGCGAAAGCATAGCCACAGAAAATTGTAACAAGTATTTCTGTCATACTCATCATGCCACCTTGTTCTAATAACGACGTCGCATTGTTAGAGAGATTGGTATGACCAGTCATTGCAGGTGTAAAACCGTTAAACATAGCTTTAAATCCATCAACCATAATAAAGTGATGATTTAATGTACCTACAATAACAGCACTCAAACTAGATGCTAACATAGAGGGTACTGTGGATACTCGACACACTAAGCAAATAATGATAACTAACAAAGGTATCCACACCCATATATTAATATGATATATACCATCAAGTTCATTTAATAATTGATGTATTTGCTTTGTATTGACTGCACCTTTTGAATTTAATCCTGCAAAGAACCATACGATTAACCCTATCATTGATGCCGGTATGGTCGTCCACATCATTGCCCTAATGTGAGAAAAGATATTCACCTTAGTGACTAAGGCAGCCAAGTTGGTCGTATCTGATAATGGTGACATTTTATCACCAAAAACTGCACCTGCAATAATAGCACCTGCTGCCATACCTAAGTCGATATTCAGCTGATGTGCAATAGATATCAAAGCAATACCCGCAGTAGACGCAGAGCCCCATGCTGTCCCTGTGGCTAAACTACAAATTGCTGAAATGATAAATGCAGAAACTAAAAAATAATGTGGATTTAAAAATTTCAAACCGTAATAAATTAAAGCTGGTACAGTTCCAGAATACATCCAACTACCAACAATAATGCCTACAGCTAAGATGATAAATATTGCAGGCATAGCCGTTGTTAGCCTTCGAGTAATGCCTTCTTCCAAATCTTCCCACTTTAATCCTACACGCCAAGCAATTAAAGCAGCATAGGCAGAAGATATAAGTAATAGCACTTGAATTGGAATATTAAATTTTATAAATCCGATTGTTACGACAAGAACCATAACGACGATTGTAGATATTGCTTCCCAGAACGATGGCTGTCTTTTCATACACATTCCTCGTTTCTATTAGATTAATGACCTCTTTTCACAGCTAGATGTTTATTTGAATGATTACTTAAATATTAAATATGCATGTATACATCGTTTATTCAACTTTTCATTATTCTAAACCGAGTTTTTCTAAACCAAGTTCTTCAACTTTAAGACCTTCTTCGAAAAAGTCACGTTCTAAAATTGTAGACGCAATCATGATAACCGCATCGATATTGGGTGTCTCAACATCGATTGCTCGTCCTAGACTTGACCATAGCACTAAGCCATATGCGATATCTTCTGTTAAGTAACGATTTTGAACTGAATTAGGTCCAGGAATTTGAGAGAAAACAGGACTCGTATTAAAGAGTCGATTTAATGGTTCATCTTCATCTTTACGCTCTAAATATCCTCTTTGTATACGTGCCTCTTTCGCTGTTAAAAGTTCAAACCCTAATTTACGACCTAACGTTAAACGTTCTAATTCAATCGCATGTAATAATCTGACAGTGTGTTTCGTGATTCCTTCCTTATACAAGGCAAATGAATCTGCATAATCGATTCGACCTACATTTAATAATGTTGGCCCAGGATGTACTTCTGGATTTCCGTTTTCTAAATTTGTCTTCCATAAGTTTTCTTCTTTAACCAGGTATGGATAAACTTGACTCACTTTTTCAAAGCTGTCACTAAGTTCTTTCTTATTATAAGTAGAGAAGAACACCTTACGTACATTGAGTGATAAATCTACTCGTGCTGCTTCAAAGTCTACACGCGTACCGTACGTTAGCGTATTAGCTTCAGCAAACTTAGGCTGAACCTCGATATGTCTATCTTCAAGTACATTAATAAAACGGATTGAAGCCATCGCTGCTGCAATATTAAAGAAGATCAGTTGATCATTCGTCACGTGCTCAGCCATTATTTCCGCATAGTATTCAATATAAGATGAAGGAATAATCACTTGAACAAGTTCAGCGTCTTTCAAGACATATTCAATGTCATCACTGATTTCAGTAAACGGTACAAATGATTCGGCACCTTCATTGTTAAAATCAAAGCCACCCTTTTCTAATGCATGATCAAACTTTTTAATAGATGAATTTCGACAGTATAATTTCACATCATGGCCTTGATTTACCATATCTACTGCCGCTGTTACTGCACCATTACCTGATCCTACTACTGCTATTTTCATAATTATAACTTCCTTTCAAACTATCTTATTGTCTCTCATTTTGATTAAAAATAAAGGGAGCAGGTTAGAAATCTACATCGCTTCACTAGATTTCTATATAACCTTGAAAAGACAGTCCAAAATAACTGTCTGTTTCCAAGTCCCGCTCCCGGGCAAAGTTGGCTAGAATAAAAATAAACTAAAGCCATCATCATTTTTATTCAGTCAGCTACTGCCAAATCATTCATATGAATCATTACTAAAAAAATTAGTACTTAATTTTATACAACGCTAAACTATATCCTATTTTTTAAAAATTAAACACACTAAATTAATTTAAATTAATTTTAAAATTAACTAATCATTTTAAAGTAACTTTGTTATATTAATAGTGATACATGATTATAAGTTGAAAGGAGTATTATTATGTCAGAATATGATAATCAATCACACAACTCTCCGATTCAGAGGGATAATGAGCAAGATGCGCGTTTAATGGCAATGTTGGTCTTCTTATTAGGCTTTTTTACTTCTATTATTGGTCCGATTATTATTTGGGCTATTAAACGTAATGAATCACAATTAGTTGATAAAGCTGGAAAAAATTACTTTAACATGCTCATTTCATATTTCATTTGGAGTGCTGTCATTGGAATTTGTATTGTTCCCTTATTCTTCATATATGCCGTTAATAATGAAGCGGTTATCATTATCGTAACAATATTAATCTTTATTCTTTCTATCTTGCTATTTGTGCTTTCTATTTTATATTTCGTATTCCACATCGTTGCTTGTGTGAAATATTTTAGTGGAAAAGCGTATGTTGTTCCATTATCAATTCGTTTCTTTAAATAAATAGCGTAACAACTAATGTTACAAATGCCTGTAACATAAATCATATATTAACATTATCAAAATATAAGAATAATGTAGTATACATGCATATTCCAAGCATTATTACATTACGTAACCTTGAGCACCCCTTTATTACGGAGTTGTTCAAGGTTTTTGTATTTCATTTACGAAAACGTAACAATGCACATAACGCGTTTGGAATCTGTTAAAGTATGATTTGTCGTTGGGAGCGACTAAAAAATCAAATCGAAGTCTATTCAACATATCGCTAACTAAACCTATTGTTGAATATCATATTTTGGGAGGACTTTTTACTATGAAAAAAATCATTACAATTTCAACTTTAACAGCAGGCATTGGTGTATCAGCATTAGGATTAAATGCTAACCATGCGGATGCTGCGGAATATAATCACAATCCAGCACCACAACACAATCAATTCGGTGGCGGTTATCAACAACCTCAATTTAACCAACAATCATTTAACTATAATCAAAGCACTACTTCATCTTCAATAACTGACGGAAGTACGTCATCTAGTAGTTCTTCAACAACGACGACGTCATCAACACAAACAACTTCTTCAACATCAGGTAATTTATATACAGCTGGCCAATGTACGTGGTATGTTTATGACAGAGTTGGTGGCAACATTGGGAGTACTTGGGGAAATGCGAATAATTGGGCTAGTGCAGCTTCAGCAGCTGGCTATACGGTAAATCAAACACCTGAAAAAGGCGCAATTCTACAAACATCTGAAGGTACTTATGGCCATGTTGCTTACGTGGAGAGCGTAAATAGTGATGGTTCTATAACTGTTTCAGAAATGAATTATACTGGCGGACCATTTGTCAAAGATACGCGTACCATTTCAGCAAGCCAAGCAAGTGCTTATAACTATATCCACTTATCATAATTTCTATATATAATGATCAGTTAAAAGCGTATGCCTCGTTAATTAAACATTAACAGCATACGCTTTTTTAAGTTTCTCAAATTGAATTTAAATCAACGATTTGAGAGAATGAGCATATTAGTCTTTTATAGATAAGGAGTGTTAGGTTATGCAATGGCTTAAAGTCATTTTTGCTGGTCTGATTGAAGTGGTTTGGGTAATAGGATTAAGTAATGCGCATAATTTCGTTACTTGGCTATTCACTTTAATCTTTATTGCATTAAGCTTCTATTTAATGATTTCCGCTTCTCGACATCTACCTGTTGGGACCGTTTATGCGGTGTTTGTAGGCATAGGAGCTGCTGGTACAGTGATTGCTGACATGCTTTTCTTTGGTCAACCATTTACGATTACGAAACTGGGCTTGTTACTACTATTGTTAATAGGAATTATAGGCCTCAAATTATCAACGAACGACACGCCTCAGGGAGGTATGTAATATGTCATGGCTATATTTACTCATTGCGGGATTACTAGAGGTACTTGGTGTCATTTGGTTAAATCAATTTGCACGTTCAAAACAAAAAATTTATATTATTTTGATGGCAGTGACATTCATTTTTAGTTTTAGTACTTTAAAACTGGCAATGGCAACCATTCCAATGGGAACTGCTTACGCTATCTGGACAGGTATTGGTACTGCTGGAGGCGCTATTGTAGGAATGATATTTTATAGAGAATCAACACATTTTAGCCGTATATTCTTCATTTTCTTAATACTTTTCTCTGTAATTGGCCTCAAAATAATTCAATAAAATGAAATGAATTACATTTGTATACGTTTTCTTCTTTTATTATACTTAAGGAGAAAACAATGTTAAGGAGTGAGTATCATGGAAAAAGTTTATATCGCTGGCGCAATTCCTGAAGTAGGATTAAATTTACTTAAAGAACACTTTGAAGTTGAAATGTATGAGGGTGAGGGCATCATTGACAAGGAAACGCTAAAAGAAGGCGTCAAAGATGCTACTGCACTGATAAGTATCCTTTCAACGAATGTGGATCAAGAAGTAATTGATAGCGCAACGAACTTAAAAATCATTGCAAACTATGGTGCTGGATTTAATAACATCGATATTAAATACGCACGTGAAAAAGATATTGATGTTACAAATACACCTAAAGCATCAACTGCATCAACTGCTGAATTAACATTTGGCCTTGTTTTAGCCGTTGCACGTCGTATAGTAGAAGGTGATAAATTATCTCGTACTAAAGGTTTTGACGGTTGGGCACCTTTATTCTTCAGAGGTCGTGAAGTATCAGGTAAAACAATTGGTATTATTGGTCTAGGAGAAATTGGTAGTGCAGTAGCTAAACGCGCGAAAGCTTTTGATATGGATGTCTTATATACTGGTCCACATCAAAAGAAAGAAAAAGAACGCGAAATTGGCGCGAAATACGTAGATTTAAATACATTACTTGAAAATGCAGACTTCATCACGATTAATGCTGCCTATAATCCAGATTTACATCATATGATTGATACTGAGCAATTCAAACGAATGAAGTCAACAGCCTATTTAATTAATGCAGGTCGTGGCCCTATTGTAAACGAAGAGGCTTTAGTAAAAGCTTTAGAAGAAAAAGAAATCGAGGGCGCTGCATTAGATGTTTATGAATTTGAACCTGACATTACGGACGGATTAAAATCACTTGATAATGTCGTTATCACACCACACATTGGTAATGCAACATTCGAAGCTAGAGATATGATGTCTAAAATCGTTGCAAATGATACAATCAAAAAATTAAGTGGCGACACACCTCAATTTATAGTTAATAAGTAATCTAAAATATGAAAAAAGACGGAAACTGAAAGGTCATGGCTAAGTGTATTCGTACTCACTTAAGCATGTACAATGACTTCAGTATCCGTCTTATTTTTTATTTACTTTTCGCTTTGTATAAGAATTTAGTTTGTCTACTTAATAAACGTTTAGGTGTTCGCTTCATTACACTATTGCGTAATGAGATGGCTAATGTGTTATCTTTTTGAGCTATTTTACCAATCTTTCTTGAACGTTTAATGACTTTAGTAGTATGTTTAACCCTTAACTTATCATAGCGTTTTAACGCTTTGTCCAAATCGTATTCAGCTAAGCAATTGGCTAATACAATTGCATCCTCCATTGCTTGCCCTGCACCTTGCCCCATATTAGGTGTTGTTGCATGTGCTGCATCTCCTAACAATAGTATCCGTTGGTTTACAAATGATTTGATTGGTTTCATATCATATAAATCATGTTTCAGAATACCTGTTTCGCTCTGTTTATCTAAAATATGGCGTACGGGTTCTGGATAATTATTGAAATATGCTTGAAGATGTGGTTTTTCAAATGATTGATATTTTGAATCCTTTTCAGACGCATTAATTGTGATAAACCAATACGCTTGATTATTGATTAGTGGGACAATACCTACGCGACCACGTTTTCCCCAATATTCATTAGCTGTATCTGTATTTTGTAGATTCGCATCATCCACTAAGCCACGAAAACACGTATACCCTTGATAAAGTAGCTTGGCATTCGGATGAACGGCTTGTCTAACAACAGAATGAATACCATCTGCACCTATACATAAATCAAAACGCTGACTTGCATGGTTAGAGAAGTGAATTAGCACTTGTTGATCAACATTATCAACTTTAATGACATCATAATCAGTATAAATACATTGAGGATTGACATAAGACTCTATGAGTTCTATTAATGTTTGTCGTGCTAAAGTAACATTTAATGTGTTTTCTTTTAATTTTACAGTAGATAAACTGTTTCCTTTGTCATCAAGGACATTCATCGCTGATAAGTTTAGACCCGCATTTTTGATGCCTTTAGCTAAGTCATGTTTTCCTAATTTCTTAATGACATTATCACCAATGCCTATCCCTGCGCCAACTTCACTAATGCTTGGTTGTCTTTCAAAGATAGAAACGTCATGTCCTTTTTCTGAAAGTAGTGCACCAGCGGTTAAACCACCTATTCCTGCACCAATTATTGCAATTTTCATTTATTTACACCTCAGTATTAAATTCTACTAAATTTTATCATAACTATGCTTTATCATTGCAGTTGGAAATGTAACATCCTGCAATTGTTAACCTAATCAAGAGGTATAGAAGTTTTTGCGAATATCATCTTTTTTAATACCAAATTCATCATAATATGATTGCATAAATGTTGCGATATGATCTGCCCATAAGATATCGCTCGCATACTGATGCTGCCCTGGATTCTTAGGATTCCATCGCATTTGATAGAGCGTAATTTGGTCATTATCAAAATAGTTCGCACGAATAAATTTGGCACCACCTAGTATGGCTTTGCGTGGTGTCGTCCATGCTGCTTCTTTCGCGTAGCTTTTACCTGTATGTATCGCATTTTCATCGAAGGCACCTACACCAAAAAAATTATAATAGCGTGTCTTGCCATCTTTGATACCACTAGCAAGTTTAGATTCACCATTCGCCGTTTCAACACGTGCATGGCTTATTAAGTAGATGATATTCACTTTATATTTATCTTGCGCCTCTATAAAAGCATCGGCTTGATTTTCAAGAATACCGTATCCTTTTAGCATCTGATTTACTTCTCGTTTCGACATTGGAACTTGCTGAGAAATATCCATGTATTTAAAGTTATTATCATCTCGTGATATGCGCATCGCCTTCTCTATGTCTTGGTTATTCGCATTCACAAATTGACCATTGCTTTCAACTGTATTTAACACACTTGCATCTGTTTGTTTCTGTAATGCTTCTTGAAAGCTATAATGGCGATCATTTTTCAACAAATCCGAGTGATTAATAATTAATAAAACAATGAAAATAATGATGATAGTGCCTAACAATATGATTGGCAAACGTAAATGGGATAATTGTTTCATGTCAGTGACAATCCTTTATATAGCTAATTAAGATAAATATAAGTAAGTAATGATAATAACAATTAAGACAATCGCAAACGATATGTTGATGACAATCTTCATGCCAGTTCGGTCTCTGAATAACACATTGAAGATAACCAAACTAATTGCCAGTGATACAGCAAACATTGAAATTGCTAGCACCATTTGCATCATCACTAAAAAAATAATTCCTAAAATAATGAACACATTAGAAATCACTGTCATAATTTTAATTGCGTTTGGATGAATTGTTCTCACCCCTTTTTATTAATATATAGTCCACCTTACCATAATTTAAGTTGAAAGTACTTATAAATTTATTTAAAGAAACGAAGTAAGGAGTGAGACTGAATTCATCGTCTCACTCCCTACTTATTATTTTAATTACATTATTTCTCGTCTCTTGACATACCTTTCAGCAAGTTAAGCATATATGTTAAGCTACGATTCATATCATCGTCTTTAAGGACACCCATTAGACTACGAATACTTGTTTTAGCATTAGGATTAGCTTGATTTGCAACATGTAAGCCTTTATTCAGTTTATTTAAGAATTGGCTTAATTCTTGTACATTGAGCTCTCCTAACATAAAGACCATTGGTGCTAAATTTGTAATTAAACCTGCGTATAAGTCTTTATTAAGCTCGGTCATAAATTTATTAATGATCACTTGACGACCTCTAATGCCGCCATTCATTAAATCAAGAATTTTCGCCTCATCTAAAGCTTTCACTATACGAATTGCTTTTAAAATACTATCTTTATTTTCAGCAATAGCATCTGTGACTTCATTAATACTTTCAAGTTTAATTTGCGCTTCAGACTTCTCTAAACGTTTAATTTTTGTTATTCTTTCAGCCATTATTTATCCACCACATTTCCCGGGAAAACATAATCAGGACGTTCCCATTTTTTCTGTACTTGGACACTATATTGCGGATTACGTTGCTTATCGACACGGAAGTTAGTTGGATTTAATGGTGACTTACCTTTACGTGTCAATACTTCCATACGACAACTTGTTCGTTTATATGATGGTGTGTCTGTATATTGATCGACATCACTGTTCGTTAATTTATTGATAGCACCTAAATCACCATTTGACATAGCATCATTATTTAAAGGAATATAAATTTCTTTACCTTTAACTCGATCGGTGATTGTGGCAATCAATGTTGCTTCCCCAGTTTCAGAAATCAATCGTAGTTCTGCACCTTCATGAATATCACGTTCTTTTGCTAGTTCTGGTGAAATTTCAACAAATGCATTAGGCATTTTATATTTAATCATTTCAGTTTGATATGTCATATTACCTTCATGGAAATGTTCAAGTAAACGACCGTTATTCACATGTAGGTCATACACTTCGTCTTCTTTAAAGAAGTTATCAAATGTTAATGGGAATAATTTAGCACGACCATTTTCAAAATTAAATCCATTCATATATAACGTTGGTTCATCTGTACCGTCTGGTGCTACTGGCCATTGAAGACTGTTGAAACCTTGTAATCGATCATAGCTTACACCTGAATAAGATGGTGTTAATCGCGCGATTTCATCCATGATTTCACTTGGATGTTTATAATTCCAATCCGCACCCATACGTTGTGCAATTAATTGGAAGATTTCCCAGTCTGGTTTAGACTCACCTAATGGTTGTAATGCTTTGTTAATACGTTGAATACGACGTTCTGTATTTGTGAACGTACCATCTTTTTCTAATGATGGACTTGCTGGTAAGACAACGTCTGCATAAGTTGCTGTAAATGTTAAGAATTCATCTTGAACTACTAGGAAGTCTACTTTTTCTAAAGCTGATTGAACAAAATTAATATTAGAATCTACAATACCTGTATCTTCACCGTATAAGTATAATGATTGAATATCTCCATTATGGATACCTTCCATCATTTGGTGATTGTCACGTCCAGGTGTTGGGTTTAATGCAACACCATATTCTTTTTCAAATTTCGCTCTAACTTCATCGTCGGCCACTTTTTGATAGCCTGGGAATTGGTCAGGCATACTACCCATGTCACTTGCACCTTGTACGTTATTGTGACCACGTAACGGATACGCACCTGAACCTGGTTTTCTGTAGTTACCTGTGACAAGTAATAAGTTAGAAATGGCTGTACTTGTATCACTACCAATATCTTGTTGCGTAACACCCATTGCCCAACAAATTGACATTGATTCAGCTTTTGCAGCCTCTTCAGCAAAACTAATGATTTGTTCTTTTGGAATACCAGTTGCTTCTTCCGCAAAATCCATCGTAAATAATTCTAATGATTTGTAATATTCATCATAATTATCTACCCATTCATTTAAGAAATCTTTATCATGTAAATCATGATCAATGATGTATTTCGTAGCCGCACCAAGCCATACTAAATCCGTACCAGGTTTCGGTTGATAGAAGGCATCCGCACGCTCTGCCATTTCATGTTTTCTGATATCGAATACATGCATTTTTTGTCCGAATAATTTTTGTGCACGTTTCATTCTTGAAGCAATAACTGGGTGTGCTTCAGCAGTATTGGTACCGATTAAAACTGTCATTGCTGCTTTTTCAAGATCTTCAATTGAGCCTGAGTCCCCACCATGACCAACTGTTCTAAATAGGCCTTTTGTAGCTGGAGCTTGACAATATCTTGAGCAGTTATCAACATTGTTAGAACCGAAAACTTGTCTTGAAAGTTTTTGCATTAAATATGACTCTTCATTTGTTCCTTTAGAAGATGCGATAAATGCTAGGTGATCGCCACCGTATTCATCTTTAATACGTTTGAAGTTAGATTCAATTACATCCAATGCTTCATCCCATTCAACTTCATGGAACTCGCCGTCTTTTCTCACAAGCGGTTTTGTTAAACGTTGGTCTGAATTAATATGACCCCAAGAGAATTTACCTTTCACACATGTAGCAATTTTGTTTGCTGGTGAATCGTGTGATGGTTGAACTTTAAGCACTTCTCTATCTTTAGTCCATACATCAAATGAGCAACCTACGCCACAATATGTACAAACCGTTTTCGTTTTCTTAATACGTTCTTTACGCATTTCCGCTTCAGAATCTGATACTGCGAATAATAGACCATCACCTGGTTCAGCTTTCTTAGTTAAATCAATCATTGCTGCTAATGAACCTGGTTCAGTATCTGTCATATAACCAGCATTGCCCTCCATGTTAACTTCCATCATGGCATTACAAGGACAAACAGTTGCACATTGACCACATGATACACATGATGACTCATTAATTGGAACATCATTATCCCAGATAACTCTAGGATGTTCACGATTCCAGTCGATTGAGATGGTTTCATTTACTTCGATATCCTGACATGCTTCGACACATCGACCACAGAGAATACATTGATCTGGGTCATATCGATAAAATGGACCATAGTCTTTTTCATATGGCTTCGTCTTATATTCGTATGACTGCTCCTCTAACCCCCATGCATCCATGGCATTATGTATTTCACAGTCACCGTTGTTATAATCACATACTGTACAATACAACATGTGTTTTTCTAATATACGATCTAAAGCTTCTTTTTGACTCGCTTTCACATCGCTATTTTGAGTATTAACTGTCATAGGTCGATCTACAACAGTGCTACACGCACGTTCAATTTTGCCGTCAATTTCGACCATACATGTATCACATGTTTGGATTGGTCCCATTGACTCGTTATAACAAATTGAAGGTACGAAAGTATCACGAGATTTTATAAACTCGAGCAAACTTGTTCCTGGTTCTACAAGATAATCTGTGCCATCAAGCGTGACGATTAAATGTTCTTGCATACTCTCCACCCCATCTATATTAAAATTTTCCGTAAAATGACTTTAACGACGTAACCATTCCATTCCAATACCCCACATATATTGAACATAGAATTACATTAATTGTATTACTTATTTCATTAAATGTTAAGCGTTTCATAAATTTTTGCAATTTTAAAAGAATTAAATATTAATAATACATTCCACTACTACAAAATTAATTTTTAAAGATTTATTATATTTTAATTTTTTAGAGTATATAAAAAGAGGTAGGACCAAACGCTTTTGAGTTTGATCGCCTACCTCTATAAGTATAGGTTTACTTGAATGGCAAAAGTAAAGGAGTGGAACAACGCATTTATTTTAACTTTTGTCCCGCTCATTATGCTTACAAGTTATTATTTAACACATCTGTAGCATTCTGTTTTGAGTCATCATTTGGTATAAAGTACCAAAGGCCATCATCTTGAATGCCACCTTGCCCTTCTAATTGATGACGGTTCACTGTTGCATTGGCATTTTTATAATTTTTTCTAATATCGTTCATGTCATTTAATGTTAAATCTGTTTTTACATTTTTCTGGATTTGATTCATTAATGATGGGAAATGTGTCAATGCTGACGCACTTGTCATCTTATTAGCCATCGCTTGAAGGATCAATTGTTGTCGTTCTTGACGACCGAAATCTCCACCAGCGCCCTCTTCTTTACGACTACGTATAAAGGCCATTGCAGTATCACCATCTACGTGTGTAGATTGTCCTTTTACAAAGTTTGTTCCTTTCGTAGTGAAAGTATCATTACTCGTAACATCGACGCCACCTAAAGCATCAATCATATCATGTAAGCCATCCATATCAACCGTCGCATAATGATCGATAGGGACATTCATTAGTTTCTCTAATGATTTAACAGCCATCGTCGGCCCACCATAAGCATAAGCATGATTGATTTTCTCTGTTGTACCTTTACCTACAATGTCAGCTTGTGTATCTCGAGGCACACTGACGATTTCTGTTGTTTGTTTCTTCGGATTAATAGAAAGAAGCATGATTGTGTCACTTCTTTCACCATCATTTTGACTTTTACGTTGTGCATCTGAGTCAACACCAAATAATGCAATGGTAAATGGGTCACCGTTAGATAAACTTATATTCTTTGATCTCAATTCTGAATGTTGTCTATTTAATGGATTATGAATCTTACCACTCGTGATAAAAATACTAGCCACCACAAAAATTGTCGCTACAATTGCTAGTACAAACAATATCCCTATAAACCATGTAACTATTTTTACGGGCAGGCTCATTCGTTTATGCGTTCTACGCATCCTACCACTCCTATTCTTTTTTATGAATTAATATTATAATTATATATTAAAATGATTAACTTGCTATACGTCTTAAGAACTAACTTTTCTTAAACTAGCGATTATGAGTGTTAAATATGATAGCCACCATCTCGATTGAAAATAGCCAAAATAGCTTTATAACAACCACGGTTACTAATAATGAAAGGACCACTCTTAGCAAAGTCTAACGGTTCGCCATTTAATTGTGTCATTTCCAGATTTAATTCTTTTGCAAATAAAAATTGTGCTGCTATATCCCACGGTTTAGGGTTTGTATTCATATGTGCGCCAAATTGCCCTTTAATGACTCTGACTGAATCTAATCCACATGATCCAATATTTCTCACGCTAAATGACGCATCATATAATGCTTTACTTGTATCATCATTTATATATTGTGTTCCAAAAGAAATGATTGCATCACATAATTGTAATTCACGAGGTGGCAATAATGGCTGACCATTAACATATGCCCCCTTACCCGCTACAGCCTTGTACAATTTATCATGAGGATAATCATATATGTACGACAGTTTAGGTTCCCCATCAACGAAATATGCAATAATAATACAATAATCTTCTTGTTGCTTAACTAAATTTGCCGTGCCGTCAATTGGATCCATAATCCATAAATGACCCTCGTATGGCTGAATCGTATCATTATCTTTTTCTTCAGCTAACAATTGATGTCCAGGAAAGTATTCAGATAAATACGTTTCAAATTTGTTTTGAAGTTGCTTGTCTACATTAGTAACTAAATCAAAGCGATTTAGTTTGGTATCCGTAGACATATCTTTGATTAATTGTGGAATAACATCATCTAAGTGTGTTAACCAATTCATAATATGTGTATCTATATAATGAAGTTCATTTTGCATCATTTCACCTCAACGATCTATTTCACTTTATTGTATCTTACTGTATTTATTTGTCATAGGTATTTTTAAATTGCGACACAAAAAAATCGGCTAGTCATCTGCTAGCCGACAAATAGAAAGGAAAGTAAGTAATAAATATTGAAGATGTTTCGATGTAACTCGAACGATTCACAACAAGCTATCTGTTATATAGCTTCTACCCCTTTGTTTGAATTCGTTCTCCCCTGTTACAAATAATATATTAGCATAAAACACTTTAATTTGTAAGCGTTTTCTAAATAAAAAACGTTTAATTTTACACACATAATCTACGAATATTCTCAAAATGTCTTCAATATCAGTGTTATGTTATAATTAATGTAATATGTAATGGTTATAGGTGGTGTTTATGTTGAAGAAATTGGATCGCCAAAATCAAATTATTTCATTGATACAACAAGGCAAAACAATCAATGCATCAGAATTGGCACAACACTTAAATGTTTCTGTTCGTACAATTAGTCGCGATATTGCTGATTTAGAAAATCAAGGTGTTCAAATATACGCACATAAAGGGAAACATGGTGGCTATCAAATTCAGAATACTGAGGATAAAATACAAATTCATTTTAATGAACAGCAGTTGGTATCTCTATATTTAACCTTAATAGAAAGCCAATCTTATTCAACATTACCTTATACGAAAGAGATTGAATCTATAATTAATCAGCTTATCAATATACCTAACACGCATGTTCGTAAATCACTCACCCATATGACTGACTTGATTAAATTTGAAGATACAGAACAAATTACTTTACCTCGTCTATTTACAGACATATTAATCTATAGTTCTGAACGAAATGTTATGCTGATTGACTTCAATGATAATCATGACACTATTGCTGAAAATGTGATATTTATTGGTTTACTATGTCGTAATGGTGAATGGCTAGCAATTATATATGAAATCGGTTTAGGTCGAACACGGGAACTACCAGTACTCGATATTTATGATATTTCTTATTCCTTCGAAAAGACGATTAAAACATACGATATTTCAATACAAAATTATACTCAATTTTTAAATCCAATCGAGCATACTGAATAATATGTTCGGTTGGGTCCTCTACGTTCTACCTCTTTTATGACTTAATACCTTCAAAGTAAGGAGTTTCACATACCATGGATCAATTAACTCAAATTCGTCAACAACTCATTGTGCTACTCACGCACATCGAAAAGATACGATATTACTATCTAATGGATGACCGGTACTTAAATCAAGAAATTGACGCGTATCATACTTCGATTCATCATTTCAGTCTTGATTTAGCTTTAACACTTCAAAATGACGCTAACAACAGTCACACATCATCTTCCCTTGAACTCAAACATACTTATCATAAATTACTAAATCATTTATCCTCACACCCGTTACATGATTTTCAACAAGGAACGATATTAATTGATTTACAACAACGCCAAAATCAAATTCATCAAACATTCGTTCACTTGTCAAATGCGTTCCAGTAGTTTCATTCCCCCTGTACAACCATCGATGCCCATTATTTCTTCAAACTTTTATGCATCTTTCTTAGTTATAAATTAACGTCAATTCTGTCATTCAATCTCATCTTTGAATACGTAGCGATTCACCAATTAAATATAAAAATTATATAATATATATGTAAATTGTAATAAAAAACGTGAAACGCTATAATTGTAAGTGATTACAGTAATTAAGGAGGATTCACATGCTAGGTTTCTCAGTCTATTTAGGTCAACCATTAAATATTTCTTATATTTTAGATATGGTTCATCATGGTTATGACGTTATTTTCACATCATTACAAATACCTGAGGAAAATGATGAGACAAAATTGACGTATTTGGGAGAATTATGTCAATTACTAAAAGATACATCAGTAACCTATATCATTGATATCAATCCTTCATTGCTGAATCAAAACGTTTACCGTTTTTTCGATCAATTTCCAAATGGGGATTTTGTTATTAGAATAGATGAAGATTTTAAGCGTAGTTTAATAGAAGACTTATATCAGCATCATTTAAAGTGTTGTTTAAATGCTAGTACGATTACCGCTCATACCCTTGATACACTTTACAATCAAAAATCATTACCGAAAATTTATTTTTGCCATAATTACTACCCTAGACCTGATACAGGTTTAGCTTTAAGTTTCATTGAACAACAAAATGAACTTATACGAAAATATGATGAACATGCTCCGATTATGGCCTTTATTCCTGGAACTACTTTTAGAGGTCCAATGTTCAAGGGACTTCCAACTATTGAGCAACACAGACATATGACGTTACTTCAATCTGCACAAGCTTTAGTTGATTCTAGACTAAACTATATTCTTATTGGTGACACTGCTATCACCCGCTCAGAGGCAATCGCTTTACAGCAGATGATTGATCATCGTCATTTCAAGCTTCGTCTAACTTATTTTGATGAATCATACGAGCAACTCATCTTCAAACATCATACATCTCGTCTTGATGCACCAGAACATGTCATACGATCTAAGTATTCTAGATCAACAAAGGTCAATATTCCTCCTAATAATCAGTCGAATCATAATCGTACTAGAGGAGATATTACAGTGGATAATTCACTTAACAAACGTTACGAAGGTGAGTTGCAAATTATTAAATCAGATTTGCCTAGTCATAAAGCGATTAATCATGTTGCTTCAATATGTGCTGAAGATATAGCAATCATTGACTTAATCCAACCTGGTGACACATTTGAATTTATTACTGAAAAGGAGAAACGCTAATGGAACATTTAACAACTGAAAGTAGAAATACACAAACGATGCATTTAGATGAAATGTCTATTTTTGAAGCTTTAAAAGCAATGAATCAAGAAGATCAATTAGTAGCTAAAGCAGTAGCCTCTATACTGCCACAGTTAAATAAAGTCATTGAAGCAACCATCACTCGATTTCGCGATGGTGGTCGCATTATATATATTGGAGCAGGTACAAGTGGTCGTTTAGGTGTATTAGATGCAGCCGAATGTGTTCCAACCTTTAATACACAGCCAAATGAAGTAATCGGTTTAATTGCTGGAGGTCAACAAGCTATGACTGAAGCAATTGAAGGTGCTGAAGATAACGTAGAAATGGGAATGACCGATTTAAAAACAATCCATTTAAATCATAAAGATGTTGTCATAGGTATTTCCGCAAGTGGACGTACGCCTTATGTTAAAGGAGCGTTAACGTACGCTAATGAAATCAATGCAATGACAGTCGCTCTATCATGCAATTCAAATAGTGACATCAGTACAATCGCCAATCATGCACTTGAAGTCAATGTTGGACCTGAAGTATTAGCTGGCTCTACGAGACTAAAATCAGGCACAGCACAAAAGCTTGTGCTTAATATGATATCAACCATTACTATGATTGGTGTTGGAAAAGTGTATGATAACTTGATGGTTGACTTAAAGGCGACAAATTACAAACTTGAACAACGCTCTATACATATTATTGAAGACATTTGTGGCTTAACTTTTGAAGAAGCGCAATCACTATATCAACAAGCCGACAATGATATCAAAGTTGCAATCGTTATGAATCTATGTGACACAACGAAAAGTGATGCTAAATCGAGACTAGTAAAGCATAACGGTATTGTGAAACAAGCAATTCAATCTTAAGGAGGCAATGATATGAATAAGGATCAACAATTAGCCCATCACATCTTAGATGCGGTTGGTGGCATTGATAACGTGGATAATATCATTCATTGTATGACACGTGTGCGTTTAAAAATAAATGATGAGTCAAAAATTGATTACTCAAAACTTAAAAATATAGATGGTGTACTCGGCGTAGTACAAGATGAGCGTCTTCAAGTCGTGGTTGGACCCGGTACAGTTAATAAGGTATCAGCTGAAATGGTCAAGCTAAGTGGTGTGCAACTAGGAGAAGATATCCCCCATCATAGCAATAAGTCTAATATTGAAGCGCAAGCTAAAGAAAATAAAAGTGACTATCAACAAAAGCACAAACAAAGTAAACTAAACAAGATTTTAAAGTCTATTGCTAACATCTTTATACCATTAATCCCTGCATTTATAGGTGCTGGTTTAATTGGTGGTATTGTAGCAGTACTCAATAACTTTATCACAGCAGGCACTATTTCAGCCGATTGGGTCAAACAGCTTGTAGCCGTACTTAATGTCATTAAAGATGGTATGTTAGCGTATTTAGCTATCTTTACTGGATTTAATGCTGCTAAAGTATTCGGTGCAACACCAGGTTTAGGTGGTGTTATTGGGGGTACCACATTATTAACAGGTATTACTGAAGACAACCCAATCAAAAATATCTTTACTGGTGAACCTTTATTAGCAGGTCAAGGTGGTATTATAGGGGTTATCTTAGCAGTATGGTTATTAAGTATGATTGAGAAAAAGTTACATAAAGTCGTTCCAAATGCGATAGATATTATCGTAACACCAACAATTTCATTACTCATTATAGGTTTGCTAACGATATTCTTAATTATGCCTATTGCCGGATTTATATCTGACGGTTTGGTGGGCGTCGTAAATTGGGTCATTGGTGTAGGTGGCATATTTAGCGGATTTATTATAGGTGCGTTCTTCTTACCACTTGTTATGTTAGGCTTACATCATATATTCACCCCGATACACATCGAATTAATTAATCAATCTGGTGCAACTTACTTACTACCTATCGCAGCAATGGCTGGTGCTGGACAAGTAGGTGCAGCTTTAGCTTTATGGGTAAGATGTAAGCACAATACAACACTAAGAAATGCGATTAAAGGTGCATTACCTGTTGGTTTCTTAGGAATTGGTGAACCGCTTATTTATGGTGTGACTTTACCATTAGGTCGACCTTTTATTACCGCTTGTATCGGTGGTGGTATTGGCGGTGCTGTTATCGGTGGAATTGGTCATATCGGTGCTACCGCAATAGGACCTAGTGGTATTTCATTATTACCTTTAATTGCACATCAGAAATATTTAGGCTACATTATAGGATTACTATCTGCGTACCTAGGTGGTTTTATTTTCACATACTTTTTCGGTACGACTAAAGAAATGAGAAACTTAAATAAACTAGGTGATTAGATGACAAACATTTTATATTTAATCGACGACAATTATCCTTCTTTTTCTAAAAATGAAAAGAAATTATCACGATTTATATTAAACTCACCACATAAAGTGATTCGCATGTCGAATCAGGAGATTGCTGAAGAACTGGAAATGAGTGTTTCAACATTAAATCGATATAGCCAAAAATTAATTAATCAAAGCTTTCATGAAGTCAGAACACAATTAGCAACATTATTCCCTAAACAGGAAACACCGTATAAGATTGAACTGCTTAACAATGAGTCGGTAGACACTTTAAAAAAGAAGTTATATCATCGTGCAGAAGAAGCACTTCAAAAGAGTTCTACCTTTGCGGATAATGCAACAATAGATAACATATGCAAACAGTTTAAACGTGCGAATACGATTTTTATATTTGGCTATGGCGCATCATACGTCTGTGCTACGGATTTATATCAAAAATTATCGCGTATTGGGCTAAATGTTCAACTTGTACAAGAAACACATTTATTCACAACGATGTTGTCTACGCATGATAAAGATGATTGTGTAGTATTTATAACGAATAACGGCGATCAAAGTGAACTTCGAGCGATGGTCAAAGTGGTTTCAGATTACCATATTCCAATTATTACCATCTCAAGTTCTGAGCATAATCATGTAGCCAAGCTTTCTGATATTGTTCTAACGTATGGCCATTCAGACGAAAATGAATTGCGTATGGGGGCAACTACTTCTTTATTTGCTCAGATGTTTACGATTGATGTTCTTTTCTATCGTTATATTGCATTAAATTATGAAACGTCATTAGATTTCATTACGCAATCAAAAATGGCACTTGATAATTATCGTAAGCATTTATCAAATGTGGAATTTAAGCATTAATCTTTTCAAACAAGAAATAAGATATAGAAAAGCCAGTAAGTGAATTTAATAAAAATTCTCTTACTGGCTTATTTAATGTAACCAAGACATTATGACTTGGGTTTTAGCTCATTTTGTTACGACGCTTTCTTTCGGTAAAAGCGTTAAAAAGAGAGCGGTACAGAATTGATTTAAATTCATTGTACCACTCCCCTTCATATGAATCTAAGCACTTTGTGTCTTAGTCCATTTTGAATCATGTGTTGATGATGTTTGATTTGATTGATTTATGCGCTTATTTAACTTTACGGTATCCATCATTTTTGTGATGTCCACGAACGAAGTAGTAAGTCGTTACCGCTGCTAAGAAAATAATACCAATGACAACTGAAACAACTGTTTCTTTGTTGAATAACATGCCAATTAATACAATTAATAAGAATAAGATTGTAATTGCACTCGCAAACGTTCCACCTGGCATTTTAAATGGATGACCTTCAACTTTCTCAGGATGCAATCTTCTGAAACGAATGTGACTAATTAAAATCATAAACCAAGGAATCATACCAGGTAATATAGATGCACTATATACATATACGAAAATACTATCCGCACCTTTAATAAATAAAGGAAGAATAACATTTAATAACGCACCTACTAAGATACCTAAAGCAATGGCTAATACTGGATAGAATGGCACACCATTTTTCATAACTCGTGTAAAGATTTTAGGCATTTGACCTTTTTGAGCTAATGTAAAGATCATACGACTTGCACTAAAGATACCTGAGTTACATCCAGATAATGCTGCAGTTAAAACAACGAAGTTAATTAATCCAGCTGCAAAAGTGATACCAATTTTAGCAAATGTAGCTACGAATGGGCTACCGATTTCACCTAATTGATCCCATGGATAGATAGTAACAATTACGAAAATCGCACCAATGTAGAAAATTAATATACGCCAGATAACACCGTTTACTGCACTTTTAATATTTTTCTGAGGATCTTTTGTTTCTCCGGCAGTGATACCAATTAATTCAACGCCTTGGTAAGAACCAATAACAATTGATAATGCAAAGAAGAAACCTACAAATCCATTAGGCATAAAGCCACCATGAGACCATAAATTTGAAAGTCCAATCGCATGGCCACCATTACCAATTCCAAAGAAGATTAATCCTAAACCAGCAATGATCATTAATATAATTGTTACAACTTTAATCATTGCAAACCAGAATTCAAATTCACCGAATGCTTTAACAGAAGTTAAGTTAGCTGCTAATAATAACAGCACGGCAACGACACCAGGAATCCATTGTGGCAAGTTCGGGAACCAATAATTCATATACTCGCCCACTGCAATAACTTCACTCATTCCTACAACAATCCATTGGAAGATATTACTCCATGCTGTCATATATCCTGCTGCAGGGTGAATGTAATCACTCGCAAATGTAGCGAAAGATCCAGTAGTTGGATTTAAGTAAATCATTTCCCCCATTGCTCTCATGATTAAGAATAAAAAGATCCCTGCGATTAAATACGCAAAAATAACTGATGGACCAGTCCATTTAATCGTACTTGTTGCTCCCATAAATAAACCAACACCAATAGTACCACCAAGTGCGATCATTCTAATTTGACGTGCACTTAGCCCCCTATGTAATTCATTGTTATCCATTAAAATAACCCCATCTCTATTAAATCTAAGGTTCGAATACTTTTGTCTTTCAGAAAACCCTCTTTTGCTTTCCTTCTTTTCCCTTAAAAGTTCCTTTACCTTAATGAAGTTATTATACTATAATTTGACAAAATTAAAACATAAATTTTACAACTTTTTGAAATCGCTTCCATTACTGTTGTAATAACTCTTTTCAAATTTTTAAAAACCTTGATTTTACAGTATTTTTGCCATTTAAACAAAGTTACTTTTTACAATATTTTTTATTGAGATTTTTCACTTTTACAAATAATCTTTTTTTAATTCAATTGTTTATAATCATTTTCTATGCGTTTGATTGATGGGAATGTCGTAAAAATGAATTTAGAGTGTGATATACTTTTGTTAGAATTTTTACTGATCAATACAAGGAGTATTAATGAATGCAAGCATTGTTAAAAAAGAGTGTTAAAATTTCTATTATATTTGGCATCGTTTTCTTTCTATTAAACTATTTCAGTGCCAATCATGATACCGTTAATCCACTAATCATAAGAACAATTATCGCAACTTTAACTTTTTTCTTATTATATTTTGCTGTGTTTACAATTTTCAATTCAGATGAGCGTAAGTTAAAATTTGGCATTACGTTGCCAATCGCTTTAATTCTTTTCATAATTATAGGTGCCCTCTTCTTTACACTGGAAATGGGTGTTATAGCGGGTCTCATTGTTGGTCTTTTAGCAGGATTTATTTGGGAATGGATTGATAAACAGAATGGAGGTACAAAATAATGTCTGTCACAATAGGTATCATTTTAATTATTGTCTTACTTATACTAAGTTTAGTGCCTAATTATAAAGCGATGCAACAAGCTAAATCACAAGGTCAAAAATCCACACGTTATACAATTATGGTAGGTATTGATTTAATTCTCATCGTCTTATTAATCGTCACTATTATATTAAAAGTATTTATGAATTAAGCGGTAATCATAATCTAATCGTAAAACTAGATTTTTATAGAAAGAGGGAGTGGGACGACGAATTTAAAAGAATTCTGTCCCACTCCCACTCTTTTCTATTTACTAACTATCATACGAGTGCTTTATATTCTTCCTTGTAACAATAAGTAATAGCCTATAGTAGCTAAAATCAAATAGATCATTGTACCGACAACGAAAGAACGCACTTGAACTTTAAAAGGTATATGTTTACTAAATATAGGGCCTAATACTAAATTTCCTATGCCTATGATAATAGGACCTGCTAAAAAGAATATGATAATTTGCCACGACATCATATTTACTCCTTATTCGCTTCAAAGAATGTATTTACTATCTCTTCAAAGCTTAAATCTTTGCCGACATAAGCGATGTCAGAAAAGTCTTGTGCTTCTGTCATCTCATTTGTATTAATAATTACATCTAACCCAGCATTCATTGCACCAGTAGCACCATTAGCTGAATCTTCAATAGCTAAGCAGTGTGCAGGTGAATAATTTAAGCGTTGTACAGCCGTTAAATAAAGCTCTGGGTCTGGTTTCACCGCTTCAACATCTTCTCTTCCTACAATCACATCAATATAATCGTTAATACCTAACGTTTGAATCGTAGGCATAATTTCTTCCCTATAACTACTTGTCGCAATCGCCATAGGTATGTGTCGTTGCTTTAAATATTTCATTAATGAAGACACTGTGTCGATAATATCTAATTCATGACTCGTATTATTATGTTCATCATATATTTTTTGTTTCTTCTCAATGCCAATTTGTTGTTCAAGATAGTCATGTAACCCTTGCGCATGTCCCCCAATGTGACTTCTGTAAAACTCAAGTGTTACAGGTTTCACGCCATGAAATGAAAGATGTTTATTAATTATTTCATATAAGTGTTTCTCAGTATCTATTATGGTACCGTCGAAATCAAATACTATAGCTTTATACATAAGATTGCTCCTTTAATTACTCCAATTATTGCTAAGTTTATCATATGACATATGAATTTCATACTTCGCCGAATACGTACTAACACGTTTAGAAGAAAACGCTATTTGAATGCGCAAATTTAATTCCATGTTAAATCGCGTTACGATTAGATTACAAAATAATTAAATCGAAGTTCATTCAAAAGTCCTAGTGCTAATATTAATAAAGAGTGATACAATCAGTGTGTATAAAAGAACGGTGTACGACTTAAGGGAATTTACAGGCTAAATGCTTTTTACATACGTTAAATAAATATAGGAGGTCATTGCATGTTGTTAGACAAATTTGAAACTTACATCATCAACATTGTAGGTTTAAAATCTAGATCAACTCGAAAACATTTAATTAAAGTCTGCAAAGACGTTAAATTTTGCGATTCATTTCAATATTCAATAATCAAATACGATGATATACCCGTTTTAGAAGTTAGCTTACCTAAGCAGCAACTGCCATATTTTATTAGCTTTTTAAGTTTTTATCAATTCTCAATTTATCAAATTTTATCTCCTAAACGAGTAAATACGTTACTAGATACTGAACAACCTTATCAATCATCTAAACGTTTCGATTTAGCAATAGACGGCCTCCAAGATGCATTCATTAAAGATAAAGTTATTGATATTATGACTTATTTCTCAAATAACTTTGATATCAAATACACATTAAATAACAACTGTGCAAGCGTATGTTGTGCACCTGAAACATTCAGCAAATTACTACAAACGATTGCATGCAGAAATATTGATATTCTTTCTGCATCTTATAAAACACGTGTACTACATAAAGCAAACATTTCTTAATTAACTATCATCATAGTAGTTCAATAATACGTAGAATAACCAAACTAGTTAGGAGTGGGACAAAGAATTTAAATAGCATTCTGTCCCACTCCTTATGCATTTTCTTTTTATGATAACAATGGGTTTAAATCCAAGTGACGCTCTGTTTAAGGTGAGTAAGTGATAGAAACGTTTTACCAAAAAGGATTGTACACAAAAAAAGACCAGTAGAAAATCTTATTCCAGATTTTCTACTGGTCTTTTAATTAAATACATTATTTTTTATCATTGTCATCATAAACTAAATGTTCAAATGCTTCACGTACTTGTGGGACAGTCATTCCAACTACCACCTGAACGTTTTTACCACTTTTCACGAGTCCATGAGCCATTTGTTCATGAGTGAAGTAACCACTATCTTCAACTTTTGATTCATCATTAACTGTTAGGCGTAAACGCGTTGTACAATTTGTAACGTCTTTAATATTTTCTTTTCCGCCTAATCCTTCTAGATAATAATGTGCTTTCGCTTCATATTCATTGCTAGGTTCAAAGCCTGAATTATCCGTACTTCCATCGCCTTTTTTCTCTTTATAATCTTTCTTAGAGAATAATTTAACTTCTTCTTCAGCTCGACGTCCTGGTAATGGAATATCAAATTTCAAGATTAAGTATCTGAATACAACGAAATAGATACCTGAGAAAATCAATCCTATCACAACTTGAGCTACATAAGTTAACCAATGATTTTGTCCTAATGGAATCCAGTTCGTCGCGATGAAATCGAGTAAACCACCGCCCATGTTACCAACAACGCCGAAACCATACATAATTGTATCCATTGTCGCTGCTAATAATGCATGAATTACAAATAAGTAAGGTGCGATAAATAAGAATGTAAATTCTAAAGGTTCAGTAATACCAACAACTACCGCAGTTAAAGTAGCTGGTACTAACAATGCTGCAACCTTTTTACGGTTTGCTTTAGGCGTTGTAGAATACATTGCTAGTGCAATACCAATCGCACCAAACACTTTACCGTTACCTTGTAACATGAAACCATAATGGAATTGTTCTTTTAAAGGTTTACTACTTTCAGCAAACTCATTTAAATGTCTAAACCATTCTGCTTTAAGTCCATCTTTTGCTACAACTGGACCTACTTCAATTGGTGCATAAATGAAGTGATGTAAACCAGTTGGAATTAACACACGTTCTAAGAAATGATATAACCAAACACCAATATAACCAGATGCGATAATGAAATGTTGCATTGATTCAATACCACTTTGTATTGTTGGCCATACAACACATGTGATTGCTGCAATTGGTAACATAACAAAGAATGATATTGTTACAACAAATGTTAAACCTTGGAATACACCTAACATTTCTGGTAATTTCTTGCTATAGAATCGGTTATGTATCCATGTCACGATGGCAGAAATAATGATACCACCAAGAATATTTGTATCTAATGTTTCGATACCAGCAATTGCTTTTAACCCAGTTACATTTTCAACACCTTTTTCTAAGTTGGCACCAAATGTATGTGGCCATTGCGTTAAAATCGCGTTGATAAATGTATTGAACATTAAATAGCCCATTAATGCAGCTAAAGCAGCATGACCAGGTGCTTTCTTAGCTAATGATAAAGGCAATCCAACCACGAATACAATTTCCATATGATTGAAGATAACCCAACCACCTGATTCAATCACAGACCAAAATTTAAACCAAAATGTATGATCATTTGCTAATCCGCCCATGATAGTTGGATTTTTGAATAATGTCGCAAAACCTAATACAATCCCAAAGAATGCAAACATTAATACGGGAACGATCATAGCACTCCCAAATCGTTTAATAGCGTTCATAATTTAACCCCCAAATCTTTCTATGTTGTACTTAAGTCCATCGTACATATAAAAGCGTTTTCTTAATATCTATTATAGTAAACGCTTACACATATACAATGACGTTGACCGATTTTGAAATAATTTTGTATAATCAGTTTATGTTTTCTATACATGAAAATATTTTCAGGAAAGAATGAGAGGTGTCTTTGTGCTATTAGATGAAAAAGTAAATGCTAATTTCGACAAGTTAAATGATAACGACCTTCAAATTGCACATTTTGTAAATACGCATGTCAATCAATGTAAAACTTTAAAAATACATGAACTCTCGCAATTCACTCATGCATCTAATGCTACGATTCATCGTTTCACACGAAAATTAGGATTTGATGGTTATAGTGACTTTAAATCCTATCTTAAATTTGAAAGCGAACATTTAAGTCAACTGCCCAAAGATTCAATGGATGCTTTTAAACAAGAAATAGAAACAACATTTAGCTATTTAGATCGCATCGATTATAATTTGATTACAGATAAACTGAATCATGCATCTACTGTTTATTTATATGGCACCGGTCGCGCGCAAAAAAACGTTGCGGAAGAAGCGCAACGAATACTGTTAACAATGCATAAAAATATCATTGTCTTACATGACGTGCACGAATTAAAGATGGTACTGAACCGTTCAGTAGCTGAAGATTTATTTTTCATTATTTCTCTTTCTGGTGAAAGTCATCAACTTTCAGATGTAACTAATCTACTTCAATTACGTCAAAAATATTTTATCTCAGTGACAACAATGAAAGATAATACACTAGCGCAAAAGGCTAGCTACAACGTTTATGTATCAAGTAATACGTTCTATTTATATGATGGTACAGATTACTCAAGTTTTATTAGTTATCATATTTTCTTCGAAACATTACTACGAAAATATAACGAACGTAAAGATATCGGTGAACTCAGTTAAGCACGATTAACAAATTAGGGGTGGTACACCATTCGTAATGAATGTAGTGTACCACCCCTACTTTTATGACTGACTTATCTTGAGATATCATGAGACCATTGTTAACTGAAATCAACCAACTACTGTCAATGTTTGTAGTCGTTTCAGTCATTGATTATAATAATTGATTATCTTCTACATATTGTTCAAGTATTTGATGCATTTTATCGAACATCAATTCTAGACCATGAACAGTTGAGTCATGATATTCTTTTTTCTTTTGTTTATATTCTAATGTTGTTAAACGTCTTTCACGTTCGACTAATGACTGATAATAGAAGAACATTTGTGTACCGCCACTTTCACGTTCTTCAAATTCGACTTCAATAATATCTTCTTGATCACTTAATTCAGGCATACCAATTGTCATTTTAATATACTCGTTATTAACGAGTTCTTGATATGTACCTTGAATTATATTTTGACGCCCATTACGTGAATCTACAATTCGATATGAACCGCCTTCTTTCATATCTACATCAATAGATTTATTTGTACGTTGAGAAGTCATAAACCATTGTTTTAATAAATCTGCGTCTGTCCAAGCTTGATATACTAATTCTGGTGAGTATTTCAATAAGCGTTCGATATGAATTTCAACATGTTCATTCTCTACATTATATTTTGCCACTTGTTTCACCTACTTTCACTCTTACTTCTATTTTAACGTATTTCAATACAGTTCCAAACTTTGAACTATTAAAATGTTTAATTATTTTAAATTTCTTAATAAAAAACAACCTACACAACTGAGCTGATTACTTAGGATTGCTGTTCGGCTTAGCTTTAACACGTGGATATCTTAATATAATAGCTAAAATGCCACAAATTCCTAGTAAAAAGGAATAAATACAATACGGCATAACACTAAACGGAGATATACTTGCCACGCCAGCCGCTGCAATGACTTGTGGACTATAAGGTAAAAAGCCTTGGAAACATCCCGCAAATATATCTAACAAACTTGCTGATTTACGCGGATCAACATCATATTCATCAGCAATATTTTTCGCAAGTGGCCCCGACATGATAATTGAAATTGTATTATTAGCTGTTGCAATATCTGCAGCACTCACTAATCCAGCAATACCAAATTCTGCGCCACGTTTCGTTTTAACTTTAGAACGAACAAAATTCAATAACCATTCAATGCCACCGTTGTGTTGAATGATTCCAACTAAACCACCAATTAGCACTGCAATGATTGCAATATCCTCCATACCAATAATTCCTTCTGATACTGCTTGTAATAATCCCTTCCAACCAAAAGAACCATCAAACAAGCCAATCAAACCAGATAATAATGTACCACCGATTAAAACGATGATTACATTCACACCAATCAGTGCTAAGGCTAATACCAATACGTAAGGAATGACTTTAATTAGATTGTAGTCATAGCTTTTAGAGTGATCTATTGAAATGCCATTAGTAAGGAAGAATAAGACAACGATTGTTAATAGTGCTCCTGGTAATACAATCCAAAAATTCACTTTAAATTTATCTTTCATTCGTGTCTTTTGCGTTCGAACTGCAGCTATCGTTGTATCAGAAATCATCGATAAATTATCGCCGAACATGGCACCACCTACAACCGTACCCATTGCTAACGCTGCTGGAATATCCGTTGCTTGAGCAAACCCAAAGCCAACAGGTGCTAATGCCGCAACGGTTCCTACTGAAGTACCCATTGAAATAGAAACAAACATACATATTACAAATAAACCAACGATAATTAAATTTTGCGGTATTAATGATAAACCTAAATTTACAGTTGATTCAACGCCACCCATTTTTTCAGTTGTGGTTGAAAAGGCACCGGCCAATATAAAGATAAAGACCATCAAAATAATGTTTGAATGACCTGCACCTCTTGTAAATACCTCAACTTTATTTGCGAATGTTTCTTTTCTATTCATAATTAAGGCAACGATAACAGTAATTGTGATTGCTACATTAAGGGGCATATTTGTAAAATCACCTGTAACTGCACCAACACCTAAAAACAAGGCAATAAATAATACTAGTGGCAGTAATGCCCATGCATTGCCTTTTCTTTGTTCTTCCATACTTAACCTACTTTCCTTATAAAAATAATTTTATTATTAAAGTTACAAGAATACTGTCATAACGTCAATAAAGTTTTATGGAAATTGCATATTTAAAACCATCGTTTGTGACATGACATTAACGATTAGGTCGTTCAATTGTAAATTGCTCTCCTAATTTAGCGTAATCATTACCTGCTAAACGTGCAACAGGTTTGAGTTGATTTGCATTAATTTTACTGTCTCCAAAATATACATCGTCCTGTATATGATACTTAACAATTGTTCCAATAATTAAATCGGCGCCCTCATCTTCAGAGCCTAATAAAATCATTTGTTCAAGTTGACACTCAAATCTAATTTTGGCTTCTTTGATTGCTGGTACATCAATAATATCAGAAGTAATCATATGGAGTTCAGTCAAATCAAGTTCATTGTCTTCAGGTTGGATTGGCGCTGCAGTTTTATTAATTTCTTCAACATTATCTTCATCCGTAATATGAACAACAAATGATTTAACGTTTTCAATATTGATTGCAGTATCTTTGCGTTTTCCTGCTTTTCTTTGTGCGGAAATAGCAATCATAGGTGGCGCATTATTAACGATATTGAAAAAGCTAAATGGCGCGGCATTTAAACGCCCTTCACTATCTGAAGATGTAACAAATGCGATAGGTCTTGGAATAATCGAACCACTTAATAATTTATAATTTTGAACATCTGATAATTGGTTAGGATCAATGTGCTTCACGTTCTATCACTCCTACTCATTTCATTATAAAAACGCAAGAGTCTTATTCAAACCCTTGCGTTGGATTTACAATCTTATATTTAATTAATTTGAATACCACCAGTTACACCGAAGACTTGACCAGTTGTATAACTTGAGTCCTCAGAAGCAAGTAAGACGTATGTGCCAGCGAGTTCTACAGGTTGTCCTGCTCTACCTAGTGGTGTATCTTGACCAAATTGCGGTATCGCAGACTGTGGTTGACCTCCAGTGATTTGTAAAGGAGACCAGAATGGACCAGGTGCAACGCAATTCACTCGAATCCCCTTCTCTCCTAATTGTTCAGAGAAGCTTTTCGTGAGTGAGATGATGGCTGCTTTTGATGCTGCATAGTCGTGAATGAGTGGATTTGGATTATACCCTTGAACAGATGATGTTGTTGTTATAGATCCTCCAGGTTGTAAATAATCTAATGCCTTTTGCACGGTCCAAAATACTGGATATACATTGGTTTCAAATGTTTCTTTAAACGATTGCGTATCAAATCCTTGTAATGTGTCATGATACTGTTGATGACCTGCTACTAATGTCACATTATCTAAACCACCTAGTTCATTATACGCTTGTTCAACTAAATCATAATTAAATTGTTCATCACGAACATCCCCAGGTATTAAGACAGCTTTACGCCCTGCCTTTTCAATAACGTCTTTAACTTCTTGCGCATCCTGTTCTTCACTTGGAAGGTAGTTAATGGCAACATCGGCGCCTTCTTTCGCATAAGCGATGGCAGCCGCACGTCCAATTGCTGAATCGCCTCCCGTTACAAGTATTTTATAATCCAATAAACGATGATGTCCCTCATAGGAAGTTTCGCCACAATCAGGCTGTGGTGTTAAATTGGATTGAAGTCCTGGTAAATCTTGTTCTTGTTTTTCATAATCAGATGACTTAAATTTAGTTCTTGGATCTTGTGCGCCCATTTTATTCAACTCCTAAAGCATGTTTAGTGTTTGTTTACCCGTTCTTATTGATTTTTAAATCAATTATTGAAAAATATCATACAGCCACACACCATATTTAAATTTCATCATTGACGATGAATTAAATTAAAGTTCTTCAAACAACTGATCAATGAGCGTTATAAAATATTCTGGGACTTTCTCAAGTATACGTTCATCTGGATCAAATTTCGGATGATGTAGATCGTATTTACTATTTGAACCAATAAATGCAAACACACCAGGATGATTAGTTAATAAACCAGAAAAATCTTCGCCAATCGTATATGGATTCTCTAATTCAATGATGTTATAACCGACCTTTTTAGCGGCTTCTTTAGCATGTTGCGTTAAGTACGCATCATTGACTACCGTTCCTGGAAGTCTAGTGTAAACAACTTCAATTTCTACATTAAATAATTGCTCTAACCCTTGGGCTATCTCATGAAATCGTTGTTCTATATAATTTTGAATCTCAGGTTTAAACGAACGCACTGTGCCTTGGACATAAGCTTGATCAGCAATTACATTCCATGTATTACCAGATGATACTTCTCCAACCGTCACTACCGCGCTATCAAAAGCCGATATATTTCGACTTACAATCGTTTGTAGACTTGTAATTAATTGACCGAGTACCATAACTGGATCATTACCTTGTTCAGGTTTCGCAGCATGTGCACCTTTACCGTGAATTTTAAATTCAAAACGATCAACAGCGGACGTAATAGGCCCAGCCTTAATTGCAAATTCTCCAATATCTAATGTTGGATAGTTATGGAATCCAAGAATAGCTTTGACATCATCCAAGACGTCTGTCTCTGCAATTGCTTTAGCACCATAACCCGTTTCCTCTGCAGGTTGGAATATCAATTTCACACGACCTTTAAGCGTTTGCTCTTGTTCTTTTAATTTAGTGGCAATAGCTAAGATGCTAGCCATATGAATATCGTGGCCACACGCATGCATCACGCCTTCATTAGTTGAAGTGAATTCATGTTCAACTTGCTCTGTAATCGGTAACGCATCTATATCTGTACGTACAGCAATACATGGTTCTCCTTGACCAATTTCAGCTATGAGACCTGTTTCTAAAGGAAGGTCAATGATTTTAATATCATATGCTTGTAATATACGTTTTATACGTTTCGTCGTTTCGTATTCTTTCTGAGATACTTCAGGAAATTGATGAAATGTTCGTCTCCAATTGACATAGTCATTAAACGTTGTCATATCGATTGTCGTCCTTTCTTTTTAAAAATAAAGTGAATACCATAATAAATCAATGTCCCTATAACGACACCAATAGCTAAATTGTGAGACATTAAAATTAAAATCATCGTTATCATCATAACGATGCCATGTGTAATTGGTGCTTCTCTCAAATGTTTAAATGTACGTCTATCAAACGTATTTAAGGATATCGTAATAAGTACCGATGCCAAAACTGCCATAGGAATTAATCCTACAATTGGGCCCAAAATGACAACACAAGATAAAAGAAACATTCCAGTAATCAATGTCGCTAACCGTGTTGTGGCGCCCATTTTAAAATTAAACTTTGACTGACCTACTAAAGCGCTTGAACCATAGCCACCTAGAAATCCAACTAACACATTAGCTAACCCTTGACCCATCACTTCACGATCTTTATTCGATTCACTTTGCGTTATGGTGTCCATCATATCGTTAGTAAGATTGGTTTGAACGACAGAAATGATAGCCATGGTTAATGCATATAACATGATAATACTAAGTGCATGTGCATTTAGTAATTCTGTATAAACAGAAGGCTTAGGGAGGGTGAGTCGAATTTGTGCTAAATCATGTACCAATTGAACATTGGGTTTAATTAAATAACTTACTACTGTTAATACGATGATGGCGATTAGTGGCGCCGGTATCAATCGTATCAATTTCGAGGATAGATAAATGATAAGAAATGTTGCAATTGCTACATAATACGTTGCAGTTGTAATGCCAAAGATATATTTTATTTGTGTCGTAAGTAGTAAAATCCCCAATGCATTCATAAATCCTATAACGACAGTATCGGGAATATGATGGAGTATCTTATCAATACGACATAACCCAAAGATAATCAAAATGATGCCCATAACAATTGTTGACATAACTAAATAATGAACATTGTATTGTTCAACAAGTGGTGCACCTACAATAGAAATACCACTACTCGGACCAGATACCATACTAATCCGTTCTCCTAATAAACTTATAAACAACATCATTAATCCACAACTCATCAGCCCTACAGTAGGACTAATATGCACGATAAACGAGAAAGCTATAGATACTGGGAGTAATGCTAACCCCATTAAGATACCAGCCAAGATATTTTGTGCAACATCACCACGCCATTGTTGCTTATAGCTTAATCGTTTCATTACCAGTCACTCCCCTATTAGTTTATATCGTAACATAATTGTCAAACTTTTCTATCAATTTAAATTTAAAAAAGAGCGCAACAGGAGTGGGACAGAATTCTTTTTAAATTCGTTGTCCCAGCCTCACGTTCCGCTCTCACATATATGAATACATGATTTATAAGCAATTGATACGTCATCGATAACGATATAATCTTATCATTCACGTTAATTATTGATACTTATACTAAGAAATGATGAATTAAATTTGCTGCTAATTTAGATGTACGATCATCTACATCATAGTCAGGATTGGTCTCTGCAATACTAATGGAAGATACCTTCTCACTTAATATGATTCGTTTACTAATTTCAAATACTGAATGCGGATATAATCCCAACACACTTGGTGCACTAACGCCCGGCGCAAAGGCACTATCAATCACATCCATACATATCGTAAACATAATCGTATCGTGATCGTGAATAAATCGTTCTACTTTATCTTTAATGGTTGGTGATACTTGATGTAAGAGTTCATCCGCATACACATAGATAACATCGTTGTCTTTCGCATAATCATACAATGCGCGCGTATTGCCACCTTGAGCTAATCCTAGTACTAAATAATCAGCCTTATCATCATTATCTAGTATTTCTCGAAACATCGTGCCAGATGTAGGTGGTTCATCAGGTCGTGTATCGAAATGCGCATCAATATTTATAATGCCAATTGAAGCATCTGGATAGACATCTCTTGTCGCTAAATATTGGGCATAGGCAATATCATGTCCACCACCAATGAGAAAGGCTTGCTGGTGTTGTTGAATAACTTTAGCGGATAACTGTGCCATCTCTTGTTGCGTCTCTCTTAGACAGTCATTCGTATGTGAGACATTGCCATAGTCAACAAGCATATCACACTCACTTAAATCCGGAAGTTTCGCAAACTCACGTTTAATAGCGTCTGGTCCTTTTCTTGCTCCGACTCTCCCCTTATTGTTCTCTACACCTTTATCAACCGCATATCCTAAGAAACCAACGCCTGTCTTCTCTCCTACATTTTCCATTTTTTCTAAATTAGCAAATTGTACTGTTTGAAAATGTCTAAACTGTTTGGGATCTGTGTCGCTATCTAAACGACCTGTCCAAAGTTGCGGATTACCTTGTGTATACATTTCATTGCCCCCTATTGATTTACTCTATACCATTATCTTACACCACAATGTAATGCATCGTTAATGTTACGTTATACTTTTGCTTACCCTTTTCAAATTAATTTAAGACATTAAAAATTGTTTTCAATCATATAAAAATAATTCAAGACTATTACATTTTAATGATATTTAAAATGGACAATTTATTTATACCCTTGTAATATGTATAATATTAAAGAAAGAGTTTTTACGGTTACCCTAATGGAGGTTACATAAATGAAGACGAATCGTATATCAGGATTTCAATGGGCGTTAACAATATTCGTATTCTTCGTAGTTACGATGGCGCTATCATTAATCCTACGAGATTTCCAAGCAACAGTAGGTATCAAGCGTTTTGTATTTGATCTTACTGACCTTGCACCGTTTATCGCAGCAGTTGTTTGTATTATTGCATTTAAAGATAAACGTGCTCAATTAGCTGGATTAAAATTTTCAGTTGATATCAGAGTTATTGAACGTATATTACTAGCACTAATTTTACCGCTAGTGATTTTCATGATTGGCATGTTTAGTTTTAATACTTTTGCCGATAGTTTCATTTTATTACAAGCAACTGATTTATCTGTATCAGTGCCAACAATCATTATCGGTCATCTTTTAATGGCACTTTTTGCGGAATTTGGATTCCGTTCATATTTACAAAATATTGTTGAAAATAAAGTGAATACATTTTTTGCTTCAATCATTGTTGGTTTAATTTATTCTATTTGGGCAGCAAATACAACTTACGGAATGGAATATGCAGGATATCACTTCTTATATACATTCATGTTCTCAATGATTATCGGTGAATTAATTCGTGCAACAAAAGGACGTACAATCTATATTGCAGTTGTATTCCATGCCGCAATGACATTTGCGCAAGTGTTCTTATTTAGCGAAGAAACTGGTGACTTGTTCTCAATGAAAGTCATTGCTTTGAGTACAACATTAGTGGGTATTATCTTTATCATTTTAAGTTTAATCATCAGATTTATTGTATATAAAACAACAAATCGTTCACTAGATGAAGTCGAACCTAACAATTATTTAGATCATGTGAATGATGACGACATTACAAACTCAGATAGTGAAGATGTAGCTGATGACACAAGTGCTGACAAAGAAGACAACAAGACCGTTCATCCTAACTATGATGACAGTGTAAGTCACGCATCACAGTCTGAGACATCTTCAAGTAGTTCAGATGTAGAACTTAAAGAGAATACGGCTTATAAAGAAGAAAGACGTTCATCTGTTGTTGATGATGCCAAAGATGAAATCGACCATGTAAATGACACAGCGAATCATAAAACGGATAAGTAAAGCTTATACGCCTTGTGATTTCTTATAAAGACTCACAAGATATTTAAAAAGCCTAGGACATAATTAATATGATGGTGCTATTTTGCAAATTCGCAGTAGCTGACTGAACTGAAAATGCACTTAAATCAAGCTTTTTTCAGTTCTAGTCATCCTTGAGGGGGTGGGACGACGAATTTTAAAAGAATTCTGTCCCACTCCCTTATTATTCGTTTAAACTCGTTTTATTTATAATTTTAACCCCATCTTGTGTACCAACAATCACTTGATCAGTAATATTTAAAAAATATCCTGTTTCCAAGACGCCAGTTAAATGAATTAAATAATCATGAAATGTAAATGGATCAATCTGTTTATTTAATTGACAGTCTAAAATATAATTCCCATTATCAGTAATAAATGGTACATCATCACTCATACGACGCTCTGTCACGACATCTTCATACATTTCAATTTTTTTAGCAATATGCAACCAATTAAATTTATCTACTTCGACTGGTAGTTTAAAACCTTCACCTAAATAATTAACGAGTTTGCTTTCATCCGCTAAAACAACAAATCGATGCGCCATTTCATCAATTACTTTTTCACGAAATAAAGCACCGCCACCACCTTTAATTAAATTAAGGTTAGGATCAACTTCATCAGCGCCATCTATAGCCAAGTCAACGTGATCAACATCATTGATATCAACAATATGAATATCTAACTTCTTCGCAATTAATGCACTTTTATTAGAGGTACACACACCTGTAATATTTAATTGTTCATTATGAATTCTTTCAGCAATCTTTGGGATAAGCAATTCTATTGTGCTCCCCGTACCAATTCCTAGTATCATATTGTCTTTGATTTGAGCTACAGCATCATCTACTGTCATGAATTTAAGTTCTTTAGCATCTTTCATCTTAACTGTGACCCCTTTTCAATTATACTCAACTATTATTTTACATGACGTTGAAACAAATACCTAGTTCAATATGAGAAATTCTTTTATCATTTTTCTTATCTTTTAATTGTGAGTATAGTAAAATTTTGCTTATTAACTTTATCTGGGGGGAGAAGGCAATGATTTCAGTCTATGCAATTTCAGTAGGCAAAATTGAACAATTAGATTACGGTCAAAAAAGAGAAATGCGATCAGCTTTAAACAAGGCACCTATTTCAGGAAAAATGTGGTTATCCAAAACTGGCTTTGCAGAAGATGAACAAGCGTACAAAGACCATGGTGGGCCTCATAAAGCAGTATGTTGCTTTAGCAAATCGCATTATAACATGTATAAACATGCGTTGGACACAGTTCCAGATTATGCAATGTTTGGTGAAAATTTAACTGTAGAAGACTTAGATGAAGCAGATGTCTATTTTGGAAATCAATATCAATTAGGTGAAGCAGTGATTGAGGTGTCTGAAATTAGAGAACCGTGTTGGAAGATTCAAACTAAGTATGGCATTACAGATTTGGTTAAACGAATGACTTCGAGTGGCAAAACTGGCTTTTACTTTCGAGTCATACAAGAAGGCTATGTAGACCAAGATGATGATTTAAAATTAATTCATTTAGCAGATGAAACAACACGACTCTCTGTACAAGAACTGAATGAAATTTATTATAACGACCGCAAAAACGTCAATCGATTGCGCTATGCGTTACAAAATCCATATTTAAGTGAAACTCGTATAGCTAAATTACAAAAGCTATATCATCATGCACTTAAAACAACTTCATAAATGACTAGTAAGGGACAGAAGTAGAAATACGATTTTCACAAAATTTATTTCTTCCTCTGTCCCTTACTATTTTTATATTATTTTTCGGCTACGTGATACATTGTCTTAGCGTAAAATGTGTCATTCGCTTTTAAAATAGATTGTGCTTTATTACCATACACATTAATATCATTAGGTAAAAATTGCGTTTCTAGAGATACACCTGAGTGCGCTTTATAAATATTAAAATCACTATCCCAACTTGTCGTATCATTAAACGTAAAGATGACGACATTCGGCATTGTTGTAGTAACATCTAATAAGAACTCATCATTCTCAATGAAAAATTGCTTATTTCAAACATCGAATGGATGATCCAACCCATTTCTTGCACCAACCTGTTCTTTCAATTGGGCATTATCTGAGTTAAAAATATCACTAAACGAAATGCAATTTGATTTAAATATATTTACTAAATCAATTGGACTTGTGCTTGTAATTAAATTATGACTGTCAACTGGATACATATTTAATTGTTCACTCTTAATCTTGTGATTATCTATAACATTGTTATCTCTATTTAAATTGAAATAGACGTGATTCGTTGGATTAAATAGTGTATCTTGATTCGATTGTGCTTCATATTCTACTGTCCATCGGTGTTCTACATCATATGTATGAATCACTTTAATAAACATATCTCCTGGGTACCCATCTTCCATAGACTTAAGTTGAACAGTAAAGGTAATCTTTATATTTGTAATGTTATCTTGGATGTCGTAATTAAAAAGTCTTTGATCTAAACCATTATTGCCACCATGAAGGTGATGCAGGTGATTATTAGCTTCAAGTTGATATGTTTCACCATTTAAATTAAAACTGGCATTACCAATACGACCTGCATAGCGACCAATTGTGGCACCAAAATGAAAAGGATTAGATGGATAAAATTCATCCGCTTCAACTTTATTGCCTAAAACGATGTTGTTATCATGGTATTTCCACGAAACGACGCGCGCACCAAAGTTGGTGAATACAATATTCGTTTCATCGTTATCAATTTTGATTAAGTCAATACCATGTCTTTGCTTTTCTACTTCAACTATCATTACTTACGTCTCCCTCTTAAACACGCTTAATCAGGTTCTGTTCGGTAATATCATAACGCATACACCAATCACACAGATGCATGCCCCAATTAGATCATACTTATCAGGTGCTTGTTTATCGACAATGTATGCCCATATTAAGCTCATTACAATAAACACGCCACCATAAGCAGCATAAACACGACCGAAAGTTGGAAACGACTGGAATGTTGCAATGACACCATACATCATTAATATAACGCCACCTATAAATCCCAACCAACTTGATTGTCCTTCCCTTAACCACAACCAAATTAGATAGCCACCACCAATTTCACAGAGACCTGCTAATAAAAAGATAAAGATTGAATAAAGCATAGAAATGACCTCCAACGATTACTAAAGTTAGCCTCATTGTATCAATCCAATCATACCTTTATCTATTTAAATTTTAAGCACTGACTTTTCCACATACATATTGTTACACTTTTTTTATTAATATTCCATAGATTTTATATAAATTAAAAAATGAAAACGCTATCTATTAGGAATTTAATAGATAGCGTTTAATGACTATTTTATTCATCATGCAACTTACATAAGTGCTTCGTCTTAACTTTGACAATAAGCAATAAAATGACACTATATATGAGTGCTATGATAGCGACTAAAGGGAATCGATGCATGGCGAATTCAATAATGACATCAATCACACTCACAATGCTTAATCCAATCATTATCCAATTAAAATTTGTCGCATGGACATTTAATATGACAAATTTTTGTTGTTCATCAGCATATCTATAATTGGGGATTAAATTCAATATGCCTCTTGGTGTAGCGCCACGATTCTCTAAGTTTGGTGTGTTCATATCTGTATATTTAATACGTTTATCATCAAACATATATAATGCAACTATGACACCGACACCAATGATTAGCCAACTTGGTTGAAATACCCACTCATAATGACTCGTATGATTAAGGTTCGGCGTTAAAATATTAGCGACAACAATGATATATATTATCCATACGATGAGATAAATAATTCTTTTTAATTTGGCGTAATGATTGAGTTTTGATTTGTCACTAAAATCATGAACATAAATATGAATGTCATCTATGGTTTCTGAATGAATCGTTAATTTACTCACGATAACGATTAAAAGAAATACACTACCAATAAAAAATGGTGAAAGATACTCACGTTGCAAGTCATTAAACATTGCGAAGGCGATAATGGCGCATAAGAAATTTAAACTTAAGATGCCAAGTTTTGCTTTCAATGTTATGATTTGTACTTTCAAAGCGTCATTATCTTTAATCTTCCTCATCCTCCCAGAATAAATCATTTAAAGTCACTTCTAGTGTTTTAGCGATATTAATACATAATTTTAATGACGGATTATATTTGTCATTCTCTATCATATTGATGGTTTGACGTGATACACCAACCGAACGTGCAAGCTCTAGTTGAGAGATTTTCTTTACACCTCGATATACTTTCACTTTATTCATTTTTCCACACTTCTTTCAACATCCCATATTCATCATCATAACGATTTAACAGGCTAATAGTCAATTATATATGACATATATATTAAGTCATTTCATTATTCGTTCACTTCAATTATAATTGCTATCATAATATATTGTCATTGTGTTATACCAGTCAAAACTTTATCTTTATGATATACATGCATTTATTATTACAAGAAAGAAGGTGAATTTGTGGATTTTGTATCAAAACCGACGATAGAAACTGCTAAAGCGTTACTCGGTGTCAAAGTTATCTATCAGGACGAATTTCAAATGTATAGTGGCTATATAGTCGAAACTGAGGCTTATTTAGGATTTTCAGATCGTGCTGCTCACGGGTTTGGCGGGAGACAAACACCGAAAGTAACGTCACTCTACAAAAAAGGTGGTACCATTTATGGACATGTGATGCATACGCACTTATTGATAAACTTCGTAACACGAAATGAAGGTGTCCCTGAAGGTGTATTGATTCGTGCTATTGAACCTTTAGACGGCATTGAAGCGATGAAGCAGAATCGTAATAAATCAGGATATGACTTAACGAATGGTCCGGGTAAATGGACAAAGGCCTTTAATATCCCTAGGGCAATTGATGGTGCCACATTGAATGATTGTCGTTTATCTATAGATACGAAACATCGTAAATACCCAAGAGACATTGTGGAAAGTGCTCGAATTGGCATACCCAATAAAGGCGATTGGACAACTAAACCATTACGATACACCGTCAAAGGCAACCCTTTCGTTTCTCATATGCGTAAATCTGACTGTTCCAACCCCGATGAAACTTGGAAATAAATAAAGCTAATACGCGTTATTTTTGCTCTAGAAATGTGACTTGCACGTCAAATTCTAGAGCATTTTTTTACAAAATAATATTAATTGCAATCGCTTTAAAAATTAATATTAATTGCAATCACTTTAAAAATTAATATTAGGATTAATTTTTTATACTTTTATAAACTTATTAAAAGTTCTTATTATACAAAAATCATAATTACTATCCTAGAAATCTATATTTTTTATATGTATAATGTTATATATGGGGATTTATAGCGCTTACATCAAGTGCTATTTATTTTTTAAATCGTTTCTTAAGGGGGCTATAAAAATGGAATTAGATGCAGTCACAACATTATGTCTCGCCTGTCTTTTATTTTTATTAGGTGAATTTATCGTCAAACACGTTTCATTTTTACAAAGAATTTGTATACCACCTCCCGTAATAGGAGGCTTATTATTTGCAATTCTAGTTGCGATCTTAGATACATTCAATATTATTCAAATTAAATTAGATGCTAGCTTTATTCAAGATTTCTTCATGATGGTGTTCTTTACTACCATTGGCTTAGGTGCATCATTCAAATTATTTAAAATTGGTGGAAAAGTATTAATATTATATTTTGTATGCTGTGCTTTTCTAGCAATATGCCAAAACTTCATTGGTATCTCATTAGCTAAAGTATTACATATTAAACCATTATTAGGTTTAACTGCAGGTTCAATGTCAATGGAAGGTGGGCATGGTAATGCTGCCGCTTATGGTAAAACATTAGAAGAAAGTTTTAATATCGATTCAGCTGTTACAGCAGCACTTGCTGCAGCAACTTTAGGTTTAGTATTTGGCGGATTAGTAGGTGGACCTTTAGTAAAAGCACTCATTAAACGCTATAATTTAAAACCAGAAAATAGTGACGATACGTTTAAAGATTATAGTAAAGTTGAATCAAATGAAGTCCTGCACGGCAAATACGAACCAACGCAAGTATTCTTTATTCAATTAACCATTATTGCAGTATGTATGTCTGTAGGAACATGGATAGGCGATCAGTTTTCAAATTTAACTGGTCAAAGTTTACCTATGTATGTCGGTTCTATGTTTGTAGCCGTAGCAATTCGTAACATATCCGAATATGCGAACCTACAACTCATTGATTTAAAACTCAATGACCAAATTGGTGATGTGGCATTAGGATTATTCTTATCATTAGCATTGATGAGTATTCAACTTACGCAAGTATATTCTCTCGCATTACCACTTATCGCCATCGTCTTAGTCCAAGTTGTATTTATTTCATTATTTGCATTCTTTATTTTATTTAGAGTGCTTGGTAAGGACTATGATGCTGCAGTCATGGCCGGTGGTTTTATTGGTCATGGTTTAGGTGCCACACCAAATGCAATGGCGAACCTAGATGTGATCACTAAGAAATATGGAAGTTCACCTAAATCCTATTTAGTCGTGCCAATCGTTGGCGCCTTCTTAATTGACCTAGCTGGTGTACCAATCGTCATGGGCTTTATGAATATTTTTGGAAATTAAAATTGATGTTTGCACTATTTAAAAAGCAAGTTGAGCATTTGTACGCTCAACTTGCTTTTTTATCTAATATTAATTATTTTAGATTATCCTCGATGAATGTCTAAACCACGTTGGTCTATCCATGACATTAACTTCTGGTCGAATACTAACTTACTTTGTTTTAATTCGCTAATATCTCTTGCATTTAACATCGTCATTATTGATTTCGTATGTGCAATAAATGATTCAACATATTCAATCGTTGTTGTAATGCCGCCATTTTCAACTTGGTTTAAAAATGGTCGAGACATCCCTACTGCTTTCGCACCTAAAGCCAAGCTCTTAACGACATCTAATGGTGTTCGCACACCACCACTAGCAAAGAAATTGAGTGAATCTTGATAAGCCGAACTTTCTAGTAAAGACTCAACGGTTGACTGTCCCCAATTTGCAAGATAGTCCATGTCTTTGTTTGTGCGACGTTCATTTTCGATTGTGACAAAGTTCGTTCCACCTTTACCACTTACATCAACATAAGTCACACCTACATCAATTAAGTCTTTGTATAATTCTTTACTCATACCGAAGCCAACTTCTTTAATAATGACCGGCACATCTACACGTTGAACGATAGATGCTACATTATCTAACCATGTTGAAAATTCTCGGTTTCCTTCAGGCATAACGAGTTCTTGCGGTGCATTAACATGTATTTGTAGCGCTTGTGCATCTAATAATTTCACCGCTTCAACTGCTTTATCTACAGGAACATCTGCACCAACATTACTAAAAATAGTACCTTCTGGGTTGGTTTGACGTGCAATACTAAACGATTCAGCCATTTTAGGATTTCTTAACGCAGCATGTGTTGACCCTACTGCCATCGCTAATCCAGTTTCTCGAGCCACGATTGCAAGTTTCTCATTAATTTGTTTCGTCCACTCACTACCACCTGTCATCGCATTAATATAAATTGGATACGTCATATCAAAATCCGTCGTGCGACTTGTTAAGTCCACATCATTTACATTAATACTAGGGATAGAATGATGTACAAATCGCACTCGATCAAAGTCTGATTGCGGTGCATCACTTTGAGCCATTGCTATTTCGACATGTTCATTTTTCCTCTGTTCTCTTTGAAAATCACTCATCTTTGTACCTACCTTTACTTTAAATAATAAAATTTCAAATTATATTAGAACCATTTTTTTCTTTTGAAAAAGATAATCAATGCGATAGCTATAATTAACATGACCACCATACAAATAGGATAACTATAGTGCCATTTAAGCTCTGGCATGTACTCGAAATTCATGCCATATACACCTGCAATAAATGTTAAAGGAGAGAAAATAACTGACACTAACGTAAGTACTTGCATAATACTGTTCATTCTAAATGATGAATAAGATTCGAAGTTTTCTCTTATTTCATTAGCCATCTCTTGTGATGTTCTGATGATATTATTCTGTTTAATAAGATGGTCGTCGATATGTTGAATATACATTGAATGCTTACTATCTACAATTAAATTACCTTCTGTTTTAATGGTATTTACCAATTCTTGCATAGGGAACAATACCCTCTTAATCTTGATTAAATCGGATTTAATTTGAAAGACATTATCCATAATCTTTTTACTTTGAGTGTCATCTACATGCGCGTCTTCAAAGTTATACGTTTTATCTTCAATTGTATACACGAACTCAAAATATTTATCTACCATCATATCTAATATATGTATCACTATATCTGCACAATCTAAGTCAGGATCATGGTGATGTGCGTTCATCTTTGCCACTTCATTTAATGATTCGAAATGTTTATGATGATACGTAACCAGTACTTTCTCATTTAGAAATACATTCAAAGAGATTGGAGAAAAATCATCTCTATACATGCTATGAAAGACTAAATATTGATATGATTCATAGGATTTATATTTTACACGTGGTACACCAGTAATGGCATCCTCTAACTCTAGATAGTTAAATTCAAATTGACTGACTAAGTAATCATTCTCTGCTTGTGTTGCATTTTCAAAATCGAACCAAACAATTGTTGCTGCTTCAGGAATATCGTCAACACTGTCAACTTGTGTAAGTGATTGATTTTTAGTTTGATATCGAATCGTCATTGTCATTGTTACATTTACCTCCTGCATGACCATACGTCTTTCATTCTACCATGAATTAAATCATGTGTATGTGTTAATTTTATTTAGTAAAATAGAAGCATCTATATATGAGTGAGGTCTGATAAGATGAGCAATCCATTAGTTATTAACAATGTTGTACATGCATCTCAAATTGATCATAACAATCATATGCATGATTCAGAATATAATAAAGCATTTAGTGCAGCTGTAAACGAATTTAATTACACACATGGACTTTCTTTAGAAGAACGCGAAATCCTTCATTACACGATGTTTACATTAGAAGAACATACGACGTATCTTGTAGAGTTGTCCCTTGATTCCACTTATCGAATCGAAGTTTATATTTATGACTATGACTATAAACGTGTGCATTTCTTTTTAATGCTTTATAACAATAAGGATGAGTTAGCTGCAACGAACGAAGTCATGATGATGGGGATTGATGCTAACAAACGCAAGTCAGCACCGTTTCCAACCGACTATCATCAAAATATTGCGCGTTATTATCAACAGCAAGGTACGATCGATTGGCCTAAACAATTGGGTCATCAAATTGGCATACCTAAAAAGGAGAACTAAAACATGGGACGAACATTCCGCAATCAACTATTAGAATTATTATATGATTTAAACGATGATTTAAAAGTAAATTTAATCGCACTCAATACGACAAAACAATTATTTATGAACGGTCCAAGTCAAGAATTACTGAAAAGAGCATTTAATATAAGTTATCATCAAGGACAAAAGCAAGCAATTGAAGCTCTACGAAATATCACTGAAGCGGAAAATGATGATCAACACTTACAATATGTTGTGCATCGTTATATCAATGAATTCACTGATGCTTCTTTAAATTTAAATGCATTATCGGAACAACAACTAGCATCACAAACAGATTTAGCCCAAGTGATAGATAACCATTATCATCACTTAGGCCAAAAACAAATCATGATTCAAGTACAGCACTTGCTTAAACAGTATTAATGTACATAGATACGAATAATTTATGATATAGAAATAGAGAAGCGCATAGGACAACATTCTTTTTAAATTCGTCGTCCACTCCCATTCTGCTTTGTTTGTAAAATTGCTTGGTGAAACGCTCTTTGTTGGAGCCCCGCATGCAAAGCATACCCGTGCAAACGCATACTGAATTTGCTTGCCTTATTAATTCAGTCGATTACGACGCATTTGCTACGTTGCCCATATGATGTTGAGGATTTCAAACGCTAAACGTTATTTAATTTAATACCCATTATACGTCAATCGTTTTAGCGATTTGTTTAATTACTTTGTGAGATTCATGTATAGGAAATAATGGGAAATCATGGAACATTTTAGGATATTCAAAGAATTGAACAGATTGGCCATTCTCCTCCATATTATAGACAAAACGTTTCATATCTGGATAGTAAATTTCTCTGCCACCACCAAATATCACAACTGGTGGTAAATCTTGAAGTTGTCCATAAATAGGTGAAATTAATGGATTAGCCAAAGCTTCCCCTTGCGTCCATACATTGAATATGCGATGTAAACCATCTCTATTTACGAATCGATCTTTATTCATTAAGTCCTCAGTAATTTCTGGGTTAGTTAGCGTCGCATCTAACATTGGTGACAGTAGATAAACTTTATTAGGTAGTGGTTGCTTTTTAGCTATAAGTTGTTGAACGTAACTTAAAGCTAAAGCACCTCCTGTACCATCGCCCATAATGACAATGTGTTTTGGATCTACTTCTTCTAATAAAGACTGATACACAGCATCTATCGCATTAAATGTGTCATCCATATGGTGTTCTGGCGTTTTAGAATAAATAGGCAGTACAACTTCATACAATGTACTTAGTGTCAGTTTATCCATAAATCTCCAATGAAATGGAGAGGGTTGTAGTGTATTATAGCCACCATGAATATAAAGTATTTTCTTTTTGGTTTCATGGCGGAAGTTGAATCTAAATACTTGCATCTCATCGAGTGACAACTTATCTAAATTAGACTTAACATTTAAACTTGAAGGTTGTTTATGTTTAGCTTGATTAATGTCTTTTCTCTTATCCATAAACTTATCAAAATCCGAATCATTATCAAACAATATTGAGCGGTTGTGCAGTAAGTATCGATTGATGATTCGATTAACCATGTGTGATCTCATAAAATTCTACCTTCCTTAATTAATAATAAATTACTTAAACGTTATTACATTAAGCTCAAAAAACGATATAATTGAAATTACGTTCTAAAAATTCTCGATTAATTTTTTAATATAATATTGTTATTTGCATATTAAATTCAGTATAAATTAGTCAAACTTAGAAAACAATGAATTATAGTAAAGGAGTTAGAAAAGTGTCAGAAAGAAAAACAATCCAATATGATGATAGACCACCTATTCATAATCAATATTATCCTCGTTCTCATCGTTACAATCGAAAAAGAAGATCTTGGGTGAGTTTGATGATTCAAATGATTATTTTCGTATTAGTAGCTATCACTGGTTATAGTATGTATAAACAACCTATCTTCAATTTAGCCTTTGCCAACCAACCTATCAGTTATGCTCAAATCAAAGATTTTCAAAATACGGTTACACAAATAGGCGCACTCAACATTAATTTAAGTCAATTAACTAATTTAGAAGACATAGCCAATCGCCTTGTATTAGTATTTAATGTATTTTTTATTTTAGCAATTATAAGTTTGATCATCTCTGCTTTAACGATAATCTTTAATCGAACTTTACTAAAGCTTTTTAATTTTATTATTATTTCTATTATGCTCATAATGTCCATTTATTTTGGTTACGCCATACAAGTGATTGGTCAACGTATTGCAGATAAATTACAAAGCTTTTCTTTGAATGTTTCAGCTAACCAAATTATTAATGAAGCTGACGCCATTCATAACGCGCTCATTCTATTAGTATGTAGTTTAGCCTTATTAATAATTAGTTTCTTTTTTAGAAATCGTAAAACAAATCAATACACTATTAAATAATCTCACTTATGCCATTGTAGACGTTAAACTCAAGTCACAATGGCTTTTATTGTTGTAATAAAAAAAGTATCGATCACACTTATCAAAGTGTACCGATACTTTAAAAATAATGTCCCCCAACATCATTTTATTTAAATTTATTACTTTCCGCATGCATCATTCTTTCATGTTCTGCATCAGCGCCTTTTTTGCCTTTTAAGAATAAACTTAAAACAAATGCTAAGAAAGCTAATCCAGTCGCAATCCAGAATGCATCGTTAATGCCTTCGATATATGCAAGCTGATTAACATATTTCAAGATAGCTTGTAATGCTTCAGATTGACCGCCATATTGTGCCGCCATTTGACGTACATGATCTTGAATCACAGGGTTTGTTTTATCTAATTCATCTGCAAACGCACCAACATGATTTGTTGTTTGCGTTGTCATAACAGTAACAAGAATCGCCGTACCAATTGAACCTGCTAATTGTCTCATTGTATTAAGGAATGCGTTACCGTGAGAGATTAGTCTTGGTGGCAGTGCGTTAATCGCTGCTGTCATAAGTGGCATCATAACGAATGCCATACCAAATGATCGAATAACATAAATACTCATAATATGAAGATATGGTGTATCCATATTTAATTTAGTAAGTTCCCATGTTCCATAAGTCATTACTGCTATACCGAATAATGCTAATGGTTTTAAACCGATTGTATCAAGTAGCTTACCAGTAATTGGGCCTAAGATACCCATTACTAACGAACCAGGAAGTAATAATAATCCTGAATCTAGTGCTGAGAAGCCACGTAAGTTTTGCAAGTAAATTGGTAATAAAATCATACCACCGAATAAACTCATCATTACAACCATATTAATAATAGTTGTAAGTGTAAATGTTGATGATTTCAACACTTCAAGGTTTAACATTGGTGCTCTCATTGTTAATTCACGAATAACGAATGCAACAATAAATATTACACCAATAATAAACATAATTACAATTTCAGTTGAACCCCAGCCTTTATTTCCGGCTTCACTGAAACCATATAATAATGCACCAAATCCAATCGTACTATAAACAATACCTTGATAATCGGCTCTTGGATTTGTTGTTTTTTGGTACAGTCTGAACCAGAAGTAACCAAAAATCATTGCTGCAATACCTAGGAAGAACATACCATAGAACATAACATTCCAATGATAGTTTTGTACGATATAACCTGATAACGTAGGTCCAATTGCTGGTGCCAATATCATTGCTATACCCATTGTTCCCATTGCAACCCCACGTTTTTCTGGTGGGAAGATTGTAACGATGACGTTAGAACCTAATGGCATTAATACACCAGCACCAATGGCTTGAAGTACACGTCCACCCATCATCATTGGGAAGTTATTCGAAAGTGCACAGACTAAAGACCCAATCGTGAATAATAAAAGTGCAATAATAAATAACTTACGATACGAATATTTATTAAATAAGAATGCACTAATCGGGATTAAAATACCATTAACTAACATGAAACCTGTCATCAACCATTGTCCAGTTGATGCCGAAATATTGAATTCTGTGTTGATTTTAGGCAATGCAACGTTAAGCAATGTTTGGTTTAAGATGGCAATAAACATACCAAACAACATTGCAGCTAAAATTTTATTTCTTGTAATCCCTTTTCCAAACACAAAATCTTCTTTTTGTTTTTTGATGCGTTCGTTAACGCGTCCTTCTTGAGAAGCGGGATTAATTGGTTCATAAATTGAATCTTTTGGTAGATGTTGATTATTTACATCATCATCTTGTTTATCATCCTCAGTAGCATCATCAGAATAATGTAAGGAATGTGATGCTTGCTTTTGCTCAGGATGTATTTGCTCTGAGGCATGATCTTGTTGATCTTGTTCATTCTCGAAATGATCTTTGCGTTTATCATTTTCAATGTGTCGATTTTCTGTGTTTAAGTGACGAAATTGATGATCATCATGGTGAGCATCTTGCGTACGTTCTGACGCTTGATCTCGGTCTAAGTCACTGATTTTAAATTTAGATGGATTAATTTGACTTTTAGATTCTTCATTTACGTGTTGTCCCTTAGTTTGGTTCTTACGTTTCTTGCGTGATTTCAACACAAGAACGTTAACTAAACCAACTAAAATGACCGCTAAAACAATATATCCAACAATGAAGGTCGTTGTCATTCTATGACCCCCTTAGTTTTTATGAATTTTAACTTCAGCGTTCATTCCAGGAACAACATTTTTAGATGGTGCAGAATCTAAAGAAATTTTAACTGGTACTACTTGTGATACTTTAGTGTAGTTACCGTCAGTGTTAGATGATGGCATTAATGAGAAGCTAGCTGCAGTCGCTTGGCCTACTTCTTCAACTTTACCGTCAATATCAGAATCTTGACCGTCAATAGTTACATCAACTTTGTCGCCTTTTTCTACACTGCTAACATCTTTTTCGTCAATATTTGCCGTAATATATAAATCATCTAAATTGTAAGCATAAGCAATTGGTGAACCTGCTTGTGCAACTGAACCTTCCATACCACTTGTTTTAACGATTGTACCGTTTTGTGGCATTTTGATATCCATAGTTTGTGACTCACCGCTTTGGCTTTGACCACTCACTTCTGCTACTTTGTCACCTTTTTTAAGTTTGTCCCCTTGTTTTGCATCAAGAGATTTAATTTGACCTGAAGTTGGACTAGAGATTTGAATTTGATCTCCATCAACTTTGGCATTATCAGTTGTTACATAACTTGTAGCATTATGATATAAGTAGAAACCTACGATACCAACTACAACTAGAACAACGATAGTGATGATATTAATTAACACCATTTTTTTCATTGAACATTTCCTCCTATTTGCTTTTCAAAATCACTTTTAATATTATAAAGACATATACATAAAAATAACACCAACAATTATCGTTAAATTGTCGGCTATGTGAAGTTATAGATAAATTAGGTGACACGATGAAACAAAATGCTAAATATAAAATAATCAAAAGCTTAATCGATTTATTAGAAATTCATCCCATTGAAGATATATCCATCAAGATGATTTGTGCAAATAGTAATGTCAATCGCTCAACTTTCTATGATCACTTTCAAGATAAATATGATTTGCTATCTAAAATTCAAAATTATCATTTAAATAAATATGAACATCTACTAAACGCATTTTCTTTTAACTTCGATAACATTAAAAAGAATCCTGAGAAAGTTTATAAATTCTTTCATATTATTTTAAAATATATTTATAGAAAGAAAGCATTTTACCATGCCATTTTTATTTCTCATCCAAACAAAGCATTAGTAATGGAATATATTGAGATTACGAAACAATATTACACAAACATTTTAGGAGAAAATCATACAACCATTCAAAATGTACCCTTCTTTATTACGTACACAATGAGTGGGCAAATCGGTGTAATATTAAATTGGTTACGATTAGGGTGTCAAGAAAGTCCTGATGAGGTCGCAAGTGCGTTACTCGCTAACACGTTAAAAGTCAAAGATAGTCGTATGGAAGTTTAAAAGTCAATATCAAACAAAGTAGCCAATAAATGAACCTTTCATTTATTGGCTACTTTGTTTATGCTTTATCATGTTTGAACACTTTAACATTTAATAATTGTAAAATAATAAGTAACATGGCTGTGAGACTAATTATAATAATGTACGGCATGCTATTATATTCACCTTTTAAATTAACAAGCGGTGTGACAAGTCCGCCTAATAACGATTGCAATAATCCTAATAAACTTGATGCACTTCCGCTTCCAGTCGTACGCTCTTCCATTGCAATTGAAAATCCTAAAGTTGCTACACCGGTTACTGGGGCAACTAATACAATAAACCCTATAACTAATAATGCAAAATGCCAGTGATTCAACAATGTTAGTGACACGATAACGACGCCTAGAATTTGAACAGCTGTAAATGCACGTAACAATGCTTGTGGATGAAAATAGTCTACCAGTTTACCTGCAATTTGACTTGCAATGATGAGTGTAATACCTATGCCAGCAAACATCCAACTGAAATGTAATGGTGAAACACCATATATTTTTTGAACTAAAAATGGCGACGCTGATATATAACTAAATAACATAATAAATGTAACACCTTGTATTAACATTGGTAACACAAATCGAGGTGTTGTAAGTAAACTTTTAAAATTACTAAAAATGACTTTAACTCCACTACTATCACGCTGGGCTACTGATAAAGATTCAGGAACTTTAAATACTGAGCCTAGTACCATTAACACACCAAATATCGTTAAAATGGCAAATACCATTCGCCAAACAGCAAAACTTAAGATTAATCCTCCTAAAGCCGGTGCTACTACAGGTGCGACACCATTAACAAGCATGAGTAACGCTAAAAACTTCGTCAGTTCGTTCCCACGATACATGTCACTCGCAACGGCTCTTGATATAACCGCGCCAGCACCACCTGTAAATCCTTGAACAAATCTTAGAAATATCATAACCCAAATATTCTCAACGAATACTATACCTAAACTTGCTAAAGCGAATACAACCATAGAAATTACTAATGGTTTTTTACGTCCCATACTATCAGATATAGGACCTACAAATAAGTTACCTAATCCTAAACCTATCATAAATAAAGATAGTGTAAGTTGTGCATTAGCTGTCGTCGTATTAAAATCATTCTTTAATTCAGGTAGTCCTGGTAAAAACATATCTATCGATAAGGCACCTATGGCCGTTAAAGCACCTAATATAATAATAAATAAGGGTGAATGTTTTCTTTGGTTTTGCTCTATATCCATTAACGTATCCCACCTTTGTAGGTTTCATATTTTCTATGTATTAAAAAAAGAACGAGCGGGCGTAGGACGGAATGATTTATTCAATTCGTTGCCCCACCCCAGCTTACGTTGCTTATAGTATTTCTTAATGACATGCTTTTTAGTAATCCCCGCATGCAAGTATGATTAAAACTGAGAAAAGCTTGATTGAAGCATTTTCTCAGTTTCGTCAGTGACTACGAATTTACAAAATAGCATCATTACATGATTGATAAGCGAGGCTTTATTGTTATAAGCAATCATATTAAACTATTTCTTATCCTAAACACTTGGTATTGTTCAATTTATTTTGAATCAACGAGTTGAAGATTCCCGGTATGATGATCCTCAGTTAATTCATAATCCGTAATTTCATATTGACCATTACTATTCAGATGCTGCACTTTAGTGTTAATCGTGTTACCTTGTTGACTGGCACTAATAATTTGTGGATTTATGAAAGCAGCTGAATGATTTAAATTATTTTCTATCATTTTATAGATGCTGGATTTATCTTTTAAAAATGTGCTTACTAAATTAAAGTTACCTTGAGAAATAGCGCTATTTAGTGTTAAAGAATAATTGTTAAAAAAATGACTCAATTTTGTTTTTAAGCTATTTTCTTCAGCTTCTTTTTCTTCAATATAATCACTAATCTCTTCATCATCAAACTCTAATACTGCACTATTAATATTACCTAAGTCTCTTGCTTTAATTGTTTTAGTCTCTGTACGGAATGTTTTTCCTTTAGCCTTTCCTAAGGCAGATACGGTCACATCTTTCGTTTGAGGATACGGTCCATACTCTCTAGATCGACTGTATTTCATTTGTTTATCATTAATTTCAACTTTTAGTGAGTTTTTGTCTAAGTCACTTTTTCCTTTTAATTTTACGGTTAATAGTGCTTCATTGAAATTTTCATTTACTTCAACTGTGTTTCCTTTACCATATCTAAAATCAAATTTAAGCTGACCGCTAAATGTGCCATACTCTGTTTCCTTTTTAGCATCAATAGAATATATGCCTGGAATATATCTACCAAGTGACGTTGTTTTATTGGCATCAGCAATAACCGTTTTCTTTTTACCGCCATCTTTGAACTCATATTTCGTATCAAGCTTAGGTTTAACAATTGCTTGTTTTGTTGGTGCGGTGTAACTCATATTATCAAATATGAGTAATCGAGTTCCGTTTTTACTCACACGTAAGTAATTATTACCCGCACGTGTTTTTAAATTAATTGCCTCTTTGGAATCACTTTTATTTAATGTTTCAACAGTTGATCTAATATCATGTGCAAATTTTTTCATACCGACTTCACTTCTAATGTAGTCAATATAGACGCTCGCTTCATCCGAATCGATATGAGAATTTTTAGAACTTAATAACGTTGCGACCTTTTGTGAATCATTATTATCAATAGCATTAACTAAAATTTTAGTTTGCGCGTCAGGCGTGTTATAATTCCTTACCAATAAAAATACAATGATGAGCAATATAACAATAAATGCAACGATTGCCCAAGGAATAAATTTTTTAATCTTAATATTTGATGTGTTGGTTTGAGGGGTATGGATTTGCTTGTCTTTGCTGTCTGATTTTTTATATTTCTTCCCACAATTAGGACACTTGTTCAGATTATTATTGTCAATTTTCTGTCCACATTTCGGACATGTACTCATTTAGTCACCAACTTCCCCACTACTATATTAAATTTAACGATTGATATTGTACGTTCAAGTTAAGAATATGATATCTATTATATAATAATCGGTCTAAAGCTTCATACTAATTTAAACTTTTGAATTAAATTTTTTTACTCTTTCATCTATTATATATAATACACTTAACGCTTTCTCAATATCTTTACTTGATAAGTCTGCCACCATATCACTGACAATGTCACTAACAATCTCATTATTTTCTTCAGTATATTGACGACCTTTGTCTGTTAAAACAACATATTTCAGGCGTTGATCGATATTGTTATTAGATTTTTGTAATGCTACGAAGCCACTGTCAATGAGTTTCTTGATACGTCTACTCACCGCTGCTTTATTAACACCTTGCTTCTCAGTTATTTCTGTAATTGATAATGCATGATGATGGCTTAGTAATCTGAGTACATTGGATTGTTCCATTGAAATGCCATACTTACTTTGTTGATCTTTTAATAGCTTGGCGGTTAAAGTATTGGTATCATCGATGAATTGTTTCATAAATTCGATGTGGTTTCTAGAAATTCTGCTCATTGCTTTACTCCTTGTTAATTAGTCATCCATTACGTTTATACATACTCTGTTAAATCATATCAATAAACAATTCTCTTGAAAACCTCATTCCGTGGTTAATAGTTGCTAAATGGTAAGTGGTTCGATTACATTTATATATATATAAAGAAATTCGAGGTACTTCCTATGTTCGCAATTATTTTAGCTCTCATTGTGTTATGTATTGTAGTAGGTGTATTATTCAATGTAAAACAACTTTTAAATTTAACAACATTTATAATAACTGTCATATTGTGCATGATGATTACCGTCATAAATGTATTAACAATGACAATACCTACTACACTCATACTACTTATGATTATTACTACGCTTGGTTTACTACTGAAACATTATCATCTTTTTACACTTAAAAAAGGAAAAACATTTTTAAATAAAATGATAAAACATCTCATATTAGGTGTACTATTCACGGCGATTCTTGCATACCTTAGCACGATGCCCATTCCTATCATCAATGGCATCTTCCTATGGCTTACGATGGTTGCTATAAGCACATGTTATGCATTCTTACTCTATATGGCTTGGTCTTCGGCTTTAGGTCGTATAACCACGCAAAATCAATACGCGTTAATTATGGTATTGGGTGCTGGTATATTCACAAAGAACGTTACACCGATGTTAGCTGATAGATTAAATCGTGCACTAAGCGTTTATCATCAACAAAAAGGGACATGCAACGTGCTTGTGAGCGGTGGCCAAGGACCTGATGAACCAATATCTGAAGCATTGGCGATGAAACATTATTTAATTGATCACGAGGTTCCTGAGTCTAATATTATCGTAGAGGAACAATCAACCAATACCTTTGAAAACTTTTATTATTCTAAAAGAATCATAGGCAATCTATATAAACATCCTCCTAGTATACTTTGTGTCACAAGCCAATTTCATATTTTACGCGGCATGAGATTTGCACAAATAAATCAAATGAAAGTCGATGGTATTGGAAGTCATACACCCTATCATTTCTTTAATGTTGCGTTGATTAGAGATTTCTTAGCACTTATGTATCAATATAAACTACTCTTAACCATTTACTTTGCAATTTTATTTTTTGCATCAATTTATATCTTATTTTAAAACATAAAGATGGGAGTTGGATAGAATTCTATACGAATTCATCATCCAACTCCCAATTGATTATGCTTGTATCATCGTTTAATGACATATGTTAGTCGTGCTCGCTTCTTGTCTAACTATTATTATACGATTTACTTTATACAATGATTAACTACTTCAATATTTGTACTTTTTATAACTCTATTTTACCATCTTCTATTTTAACCACTCTATCTGCATATTCAAATAATCTTTTATCATGCGTAATCATAATACCAATCATATCTTTGGTTTGAACTTGAGATTTAATCATTTGAACAACAGATGTCGCTCTATCCGCATCTAAACTTGCTGTCGGTTCATCCGCTAATATAATTTTAGGTTCATTCATAAAGGCCCTCATAATCGCCACACGTTGTTTTTCTCCTCCAGATAACAAATGTGGATAAACAGCTAGACGATGACTCAAGCCTATTTCATTGAGTAGTCTCTGCGCTTTCTCTTTAGCCTCTTTACGTTTACTTCCCGCTTCTTTAGCTACAATCGTTAATTGTTCCTCCACAGTTAAATAAGGTACGAGATGCGATGATTGAAAAATAAATCCGATATCATTTAATCTTAGACTGGTTTTATCTACATCATTAGAGAATAATTGCTTATCATTATATAAAATATCTCCACTTGAAGGACTTAATAATCCCCCTAAAATATTTAGAAGTGTTGATTTACCTGAACCAGATGCGCCACTAAGAATAATAAACTCGCCTTGATTGACCTCAAAATTAATCCCTTTTAACACTTCAGTTCGAGCATCTCCACTACCAAATGTTTTAGTAATTTGATTAAGTTGTAATGTCATTATTCCATACCTCCAATTGCCTCTATCGGATCTACTCTTAGTACTTTTATAAAGGATAGTAATGCACCTATTAATCCTACGATTAGAAATACGGCAATCATTAATAATACCTGACTATAATTTAAATAAAATGGCATTGTCACTGGCATAACCGTATTCAAAATAAGTATGACAATAAATGCTAAAATAACGCCAACCATTGTTGTTAAAACAATTTGTAGTAAAAGTGCAGTTAATAAATGTTTGGTCTTAATACCAATAGCTTTTAGAATACCTATTTGAGGGATCTTTTGAATCGTCATCACATAAAAGAATGCACTTAATACGATAGCTGTAATAACAAATAAGCTAATAATCATTAAATTAAGTGGCATTTGCTCTGCCTGGTAACTAGCAATGTTATCTGTTAACGTCTTTTCGTTCACTACTTTTATACCGTCTATTTGATTAAGTGACGCTTTGTCATCTTTATTTATATTTTCAACAGGGTAGAATGTTGATATTTGCTTATTCATTGATTCAAACGCTTCTTTATTCATTAATATCATTGAACTATGGGAATACATGGTTTCATTCATTATCCCGCTTATTTTATAGCGCGTGTCATGCCCTTTAAATGAAACGTAATCTCCAACTTTCAAATCATTTCCAGTTAATTTTTCACTTATAGCGATTTCATCTTGTTGAGTTGGATAGCTACCAGTTATAAGTTTTGGCTTAAGATGTTTTGGTGTGCTAAATGTAATAACATCTTGCTCGTCTTGATTGATTTTAAGTGTTTGTGTGCCTATTTGCGTGGCATCTTGATGAATGATATCTTCTATTTTATCTTTCTGAGACTGATTCATCTGTGAACTTTCTAACTTAGGCTCTTTATTATCTTCAACAATATAATGTTCTGCCGGCATATTGTTTAAATATGATATATTTTCTCGTGCTAATCCTTGTGCTAATCCGCTAATAAATAGAACCATACTTCCTAATAAAAAGATGATTAACATGATTAATGTGTAACGAAATTTATAAAATTTTATTTCTTTCCATGCTAAATTCATACTTACTACCTCCCACTGCTATTTCAATACACAGTTTAATGACACAATATGAACTGAATATGAACTTTAATGGAATTTGTTTTTTGATATAGTTATTCATATAATCATGTTAAATATATTAAAGGAGTAATAATGATGGTGAAGTGTTTAATTGTGGATGATGACTACAAAATATTACATTACGTTTCTCAGCATCTCGAAGCGGCTCAAATTCAAACCGTTACACATGCCAGTGGAGAAAACGCATTACAATACCTTACAAATAACCAAGTTGATATTGCTGTAGTCGATATTATGATGACTGGTATGGATGGATTTGAACTGTGCCAAGTGCTAAAAAATGACTATGACATACCTGTTATTATGCTAACAGCACGAGATGCGCTAAGCGATAAAGAACGTGCATTTGTGAGTGGAACAGATGATTACGTTACGAAACCATTTGAAGTGAAAGAATTACTATTTAGAATTAAAGCTGTACTAAGACGTTATCAAATTAATTCTCAAGATATTATAAAATTAGGCAATGTAACTTTAATTCAAGAATATATGGAAGTCATTGTTGGATCCAAAAATGTAAATTTACCTACTAAAGAGTTTCAATTATTATTTTTATTATGTGGTCAGCCAAAACATATTTTTACGCGCAACACATTAATAGAGCGCATTTGGGGGTTCGATTATGAGGGAGATGAAAGAACGATAGACGTACATATCAAACGACTACGTCATCGTCTAAATCAATTAAATGCCACGATTGAAATACAAACGGTTCGTGGACAAGGATACAAGGTGATTACCCATGTTTAAATCTCTTTATACACGTATTGCAATCTATACAATTACCGTTATTCTATTTAGTGCTTTAGTAAGCTTTCTATTCGCTAATATATATTACCATTTCAATTTAAAAGCACATAATGATACTAAGATAATGCGTACTTTAAAAGAAGCACGACAATTTCATGCCTCTTCAAATCAGTCTGAAAGTCAAGCCTATTTCAAACACCTAGGCGATATGAACTATCAAATTATGATTGTAGATCGTGCACATCATAAAACATTTTATGGTGAACCATTTCGCCAAGACACGATTTCAAACGCCGCGATCAACCAAGTTCTACAAGGCGAGGACTATCACGGTATCAAAAATAAGCCATTCGAATTATTTGTAACTGGATTTTTTGATAATGAAACAGATAATACTGTAGGCGTCCGCTTTACCCAAAATCATCAACCGCTTGCCGTGTTTATGCGTCCAGATATAGGCGAAACCTTTAGTGAGTTTCGTACTTTCCTTTCAGTATTATTAATTTGTTTATTAAGTATTTCAATCACCCTAGTTATCGCATCAACTTATTCAATCATTAAACCTATAAAAACGCTAAAGCAAGCTACAGAGCGTTTAATACACGGGGATTTCGATACACCCATTTATCAAAGTCGTCATGACGAAATCGGCACACTACAATATCGATTCGACGCTATGCGTCAAGCATTAAAACAAGTCGATGATATGCGACAACACTTCGTTCAAAATGTTTCACATGAAATCAAAACACCATTAACACATATTCAACGTTTACTTACAGAATTACAATTTACAGCGACGCAAGAAAAAAGGCAGACATACATTGATGAAATTCACGACGAAGTAACTCGATTAAGTAATCTCACAAAGGAATTACTTCTCCTATCAGAATTAGATAATGCCAATCATTTACGCTTTGATGATCATATGCACATTACTACGATGATTAAAGAAATTATACGTCATGAGCAATTCGAATTAGATAATAAAGATTTAATGTTGTTGTCTGATTTAAGTGACGTTTATTTCCAAGGAAATAGTCGTTTATTACATCAAGCATTCTCTAATCTTATTCAAAATGCGATTAAGTACGCTTCAATTGGTGGTACAGTTGAAGTTAGGCTTTCTCATGAGCATAATGATTCAATTTTATTTAGTGTCAATAATGAAGGAAATACGATTCCATCAGAAACTCAATCACATATTTTTGAGCGATTTTATAAACTGAACGAGCAAGATAATAGTAATGGCTTAGGCCTAGCCATTACGCAATCAATTATTAAATTACACCAGGGCGAAATTAGCGTGTCTAGTGACGTACAACGAGGTACTACCTTTACGATTAGACTGACATCAAACTTATAAATATATGCCATTTATATCATCATTTAAACCACTTACACAGTGAGAACGACCGGATACTTATTTTTACGCATACAGACTGGAGTATCACACGTGCTACGCTATTACATTTCATATTTAGCTATATTGGTTTACTGCCCATTGGTATTTTAGCCGGATGGTTTTCAATTAAAATTTCAAATATTTTGATATTCACATTTTATTTCATCATTATATATTTGATGATTTGGATTAAATCTTACTTTACAAACAAAAAGTACGTTACAGAAATTAATCGACAACTAAATAAAAGGGAGAAATAAAAATTGGCTAGTTACTCATGGAATTGAATTAGAGTAGCTAGCCAATTATGTGTTATCTATACAAACTAGTGCGATTATTTAACATTTAAATATTTTTGAATTTCTTTATTTACTGCACGATAAACGTCTTCATGTTCAGTTAATTTAAGACCGAATGAAGGTACCATTTCTTTAATCTTAGGAATCCAGTTTTTAAACTCATTACCATAACAACGTTGTAATAAATCAAGCATAATATCTACTGCAGTAGATGCACCTGGAGAAGCGCCTAATAAGGCAGCAAGTGATCCATCATCCGATGTGATGACTTCTGTACCAAATTGTAAGTTCCCTTTGCTATCTTCGGTATCTTTGATCACTTGTACACGTTGTCCTGCAACAATAACTTCCCAATCTTCATCTTTCGCATTAGGCACAAATACACGTAAATCATTCATACGATCCTCATGCTTTAACATCAGTTGTGAAATAAGGTACTTCGTTAAATCCATTTCTTTGATACCTGCTGAAAGCATCGTTAATACATTATTTGGTTTTACTGAACGTATTAAGTCTAAATTTGAACCTGTTTTTAAGAATTTAGGTGAAAATCCTGCAAACGGTCCAAATAATAAAGCACGTTCACCATTTACAAATCGCGTATCTAAATGAGGCACTGACATTGGTGGTGCACCGACACTTGCTTTACCATATACTTTCGCATGATGTTTCTCAATCACGTCTTTATTCGTGCAACGCAAGAATAAACCACTTACTGGGAAACCACCAATATGTTTTGATTGCTTAATACCTGTTTTTTGTAGAAGTGGCAAACTTGCACCGCCAGCCCCAATAAATACAAATTCTGATTCATATGCCTTGCTTTGACCAGAATTTAAATCTTTAACTGTCACTTTCCAGTTTCCATTATCAAGTTTCTCAATATTTTCAACTTCTTGTTTATAAGATACTTCTACATTTCTATCTTTTAAATTAGAAATAAGTTTCTTTGTTAATGCACCGAAGTTTACATCTGTACCACTCTCATCACGAGATAATGCTATAGGCACATGTGATGTTCTTCCTTCAACCATTAACGGAACCCATTCTTTAATTTTGTCACGATCTTCAGTAATATCCATTTTTTCAAATAGAATATTTTCTTTTAATGCTGCGACTCTGTTTTTAAGAAATTTCACATTAAAGATACCTTTAACAAAACTCATATGCGGCACAGATTGAATAAAGTTAGCAGGATTCTCTAATTGACCTGTTCTAACTAAATGTGCCCAAAACTGCTTAGAGACTTGGAATTGTTCGTTGATTTTAATTGCTTTCGTAATGTCAACGGAACCTTCCTTACCTTCTTTAGTGTAATTTAATTCACACAGTGCAGAGTGCCCTGTCCCAGCATTGTTCCAAACATTTGAACTTTCTTCACCAGATTGTTCTAATTTTTCAAATATTTTAATTTCTTTGTCTGGAGATAATTCTTTTAATAACGTTCCGAGTGTTGCGCTCATTATACCGCCACCTATTAAGATGACATCTGTTTTGCTATGTACTGAACTCATAACAATACAGTCCCCCTTTTTTTCACATCTTTAGTCGATAGGATATTGACCTTGGCTTAATAAATTAAAACGCTTTCTTTATTTATTAAAATTTTTAATATTAACTTTACGCTATACGTAAAATCGACTTTTTATTAACTAGTTTAATTATATACATAATCCCCCCATGAAAAAAGTGTTTACATAAAGTTTTCATCTTTTAATAGATAAAGCAGGGTCGATAGACGATTCGAATGATATTGCTATTACTATTAGACATACATAAGAAATGCTATAATTCACTATTATGAATCATTAGAGGTGTAACTATGAAATCATTCACATTTTTTATGCATAATGTCTATGCTTTAGGCGGAACTGTGAAAGCTGTTTCTGAATTAGCTAATACACTTTCCGATAAGGGGCATCACGTAGAAATTATTTCTGTTTTTCGTGCGCAAGACGAACCTTATTTTAAAATAAATAACAATATAAAAATAAAAACACTAATCGACTATCGTTTAAAACCTCAGAACATTAAAGCAATCATTATGAATCGTATTAATAAGTATACTTCCCTATTGAAACCAACCGAAATAAACCATCATGAACCTGGATTAAATCAATTTTCAAAATACGTAGAAAATAAAATGATTAAAGCGATTAAAAAAGTAGATACAGATGTGCTTGTAGGTACTAGAGCGAGTTTTAATATTTTAATATCAAAGTATCATCCTAACGATGTGATGACGATTGGAATGGAACATATGAATTTACAAGCACATCCAGAACACTATCAACAAGATATACTTGATGCGTGTCGTAAATTAGATCTTATTACAACGTTAACGAAACAAGATCAGTTAAATTATGCGCAACATATCAACACACCTGTTTATACCGTTCCGAATATCATCAGACCAGTTAAAAATGATACTAACAAAGAGAATATTATCATGAGTGCGGGTAGATTAGAGTTTGAAAAAGGCTTTGATATTTTAATAGAAAGCATTCGTCGAATTCAAGATGATCTTAAGCGACTCAACTTTAAAGTAGAAATATATGGAGATGGCCAAGAACGCGAGTCTTTGCAACAACTGATTGATCAACATCATTTAAACGATTTAATTACACTTTATAACGCAACGCAACAACTTAATACTAAATTAGCTAAAAGTAAAATCACCGTCGTACCGTCAAGAAACGAAGGGTTTGGTATGGTTGTATTAGAAGCAATGGCGCAGGATAATATTGTTATCAGTTTTAAAGATACACTAGGGCCTGCAAGTATCATCACACATCAGGTTAATGGTTACTTAGCAAATTATGGTGATGCTGGTTCATTAGCAAAATACATCGACATCGCTATGAATCATATTGATGATGCCGACCAGATGGTTCATGAAGGACATGTTACTTTAAAACAATATACACCTACCACTGTTTATGAAACATTTATGTCCGCTATAAATAGCATTTAAACTTAAAGCACTACTCCGCCTCGGTAAGCATCTCAACTTAAGTGAAACGAGAAGTCAAATAAGCCCTACTTTATAAGCTGTCCCCTATGAATGGCCCCTGCACTGAGAAACCGGGTTAATCAGGTTCTACAAGCAAAGCAAGTCGGGGCCCCAGCAAAGAGAATTTCATCAAGAAATTCTACAAACAAAGCAAGCTGGGAGTCGGGGCCCCAACAAAGAGAATTTCACTAAGAAATTCTACAAGCAAAGCAAGCTGGGAGTGGACGACGAATTCAAAAGAATTCTGTCCCACTCGCTGTTCTGCTATCTCTTTTTATCTTTCCGTATATCGCTTGTCTTAAATGACGGTGAAACCTTTTCTAAAATATACACACAACGTATAGTTTGTTTATACAATAAAGAAGCCAGTAAATGAATTTATAAAAAACTCATTTACTGGCTATTTTTCTAGGAATTATGTGCTGCTCTCATCTTCATAAGAACTATATTTATAAGCACTCATTTATATTGATTACAGAATTAGAGATAAGATAAATGTCCAAATACAGATGAAGATTAATAATCCAACACTGTAACGTAATGTCATTTTAAGTAATTCTGATTCTTTACCTACTTCTTTAACAGCAGCAGTCGCGATTGCTATTGATTGAGGTGAAATTAATTTCGCTGCTACACCACCCACTGTATTTGAGGCTACGAGTAATGAACCGCTTGTACCAATTTGTTGTGCAACTGATGCTTGAATTGGTGCGAATAATGAGTTGTTATTAACCACTGATCCAGTCATAAATACACCAATCCATCCTAAGATAGGAGATAATACTGGGAAGACATTTCCAGTTTTAGCAATACCTTGACCCATTGCTGCACTTAAACCACCATATGTAGTGATTTTAGAGATCGCAAGAATGAAACAAATTGTTAATACTGGCAACCATAATTCTTTAAATGTGACACCAAATAAACGTCCTGCATCTCCGAAACTTACTTTCTTAGCCATTAATACTGTGATAATGATTGTGATTAAAATTGCTGTACCTGTTTGTCCAATGAAATTGAAACTTAACATGATTGATTTATTAGCCACTTCACTGAATGTACCTGGTAAAGTGAAGTTAAGCACTAATGCTGATAATTTACCGTTTGGTAAGAATAAGTTTTTAAAGAATGGTGCACTCCAAATCATAACTACAATTGTTAAGATAACGAATGGACTCCATGCATATATAATTTCTTTAGCATTATGGTGTTTCGCCGGCTCAGGTTCCACATCTTTTTGCACTCTGAAAATATGTTTTGGTTGGAATTTTCTTGAGAATAAAGCTAAAGCACCCATTGTTACTAATGGTGGGATGATATCAGCTAATTCAGGTCCGTTGAATACTGTTAATAATCCTTGCAATAATGTATAAGTTACTGATACAACTAAGATAGCTGGTAATGTTTCTTTAACACCTTTTAAACCATCAATGATAAAGATAAGTAAGAATGGTATAAAGAAGTTAATAATTGCTAATGTTAATGTAGAAGTTTGTGATACACCCATTGCATGTACGCCACCTGGTAAGTGGAGTGTATCTACCACACCAACTGGAATTCCGATGGCACCAAAAGCACCAGAAGCAGCATTCGCTACTAAACATAACATTGCAGCTTGTAATGGTCTAAATCCTAGTTGAGCAAGTAATAACGCACAAATTGCGATTGGTACACCAAATCCAGCTGCACCTTCTAAAAACGCATTGAATGCAAAACCAATTAATAATAATTGGATACGTTGGTCTTGTGAAATACTTGTAATACTATCTTGAATCGTATTAAATTGTCCAGATTCTTGAGTGATTTTGTAAAGTAATACTGCCATCATGACAATATAACCAATAGGTATAATACCTTGATAGAAACCTTCTACAACGCCACCTGTTGCAATACCAAGTGGTAATTTAAAGAATGGGATGGCAATAAGTAATGTAACAACCAAAGTTGTGATTGCAGCGTAAATACCTTTCATTTTAAATACAGTTAAGCATAATAAGAATAGAATAATAGGTACTGCTGCGATTAAGCTAGATAATACCAAATTATCAAATGGATCAAATGTTTGAACTAACATAATTTTGACTCTTCTTTCCTTTAGTTTGTATTAATGAACATTCTAGCGATTTAACAATTGAAATGTGAGCATATTTCTAATTGTTATAAGGTAAATTAGTTTGTCGACAAGTTAATCGTGCTAGATTTCACAAATTTAAGTCTTGTGAACTTTTTCACAATAAAAATATACCATCTTTCTACTTAAATGACAATACTATATAGTACTTTTTATAAAATTTTTGTTAAATTTTTAACAAATTAAAAATCCTCTTTTTTCAACAAAATTTCCCAAACTTTTTAATTAATCAATGCTACCATTTTTGTAAATATGAATTTTTCTTAGTCACATGGTAAAATATATTTAAGAAATTTAAGAGTTAAAGGACAATGTATGATGATTAAACAAATAAATATTTCAAATATGCGCCATCTTGCATTACAACTAAACAAAGCGAAATCAGCTGGTTATTCACATTTCATTCCTTATTCAAATGATATTAAAATCAATCATGATATGTTGGAAGCTGTCGCTGCAACACATAATTCAATCGCAGTAGACTATACGATAAATGACTTATATTTAAATGACTGTCGCTATTTTGGCGATGATACATTAATTTTTTTATCATGGATGAAAAATATCAATCATTATCCTAATATCATTTTCAATATTGAACGTGCTTTATTCCATTTATCTAAATATGATATCCATTCTATTATGGATTTAGCCGTCGTTACTGTTTTGAAAGATGAAATCGATATTGATAATCATGTCGTTTTTAATTTCATTCATGAATGTCCGACAAGTAATGCATTTTGGAACTCCTTAGATACATTTGATATTAAAAAAATTAATCACTTTGATTTAAATAAATTAGCTTATATTCATGGACACCCTATTCCATATTCTAAGTTTAAATATCCGGGTAAAGAAGATGAAATGCGCTTTGTAGATAGTTGGCTTATCACTACTAAATTTAAATTACCCAAATGGATTTATAGAAAGATGCAAAATCATGCATTAAAAAAGCATCGTAATCTAAGCTATGTATATGATAAAGATCCTTCAAAAGTTAAAAATCATGTTGTGTTTTTAGGATTTGATTATGGTTATAGAGGTAACTCTAAATATTTATTCAATTATTTTGTGAAGAGAAACCCTACTACTGAAGCTTATTTCATCACAAATGATCGACGTGGACCATACTTTTTACCTACTGATGCAGAAAATAATAAAGAATTAATAGAAACTGCCAAAATTGTCGTTATCGAAAGTTATATGCCCGATGAATTCAAACCAAATGGCACTGTGATTCAATTATGGCATGGAACACCAATCAAAAAGCTCTTCTTAGATAGTAAAGAACCAGACCAAAATAAAAATATCTACAATTATAAGGCCCGTAAGTATAATAAATGGCTTAAACAAGACTACCTTTTAACAGATTCCGAGGCAGCTACGGGCTTGTTTGAAACAGCATTTCCAAATCAACATACGGAACTGATTTCATATGGTTATCCAAGAATAAGTTATTTATGCCACTATCAAAATGACAAAAATCATCAGAAGAAAATTAAAGATGCCTTAAATGTGGATCGAACAAAGCCAATTTTATTATATGCACCTACGTGGCATGCAGATAAAGATGCTACAGAATTAATGACCATCTCTCCAGAATTATTGGAAGCATACCATGTTATTTTCAAAGGTCATGTTGAAGATGATATGACCCTTCCTGAAGGTGCAATTGAAGCACCAAGTCATATTGAAACCCAAGATTTATTATTAGTATCGGATGTTGTAATTACCGATTATTCTTCAATTATCTTTGATGCTTTAACGATTGGCAAAAAGGTATGTCTTTACACACCAAATCATGCGGCTTATCAACAAGAACGTGGTGTATATGATGATGTTATGAATAGTTTATCTAAAGTTTGGTATACAGATGAGGCATTATTGCACAATAATTTAATACATCATTCATTATCTGATATTTCTAACCATCCACTCGTAAACGATAATAATATGTCATTAAAAAAATTAACGCAATTGATGCGAGATATCATTAATCATAAATAAGTATGATAAGGGAGTGGGACAGAATTCTTTTAAATTCGTCGTCCCACTCCCTTATCTAGTTTCAACATATTCTATGCTAAACCTTTCTTTCCATGATTAAATCTATATCAACGACATCACCAGTTATAAATTCATGTTGCCCAGTCACTTTGAATCCATGTTTCTTATAAAATGATAATGCTTGTTGATTATGTTCCCACACACCTAACCAAACTTTACTTTTACTGAGTTCTCGAGCTTTATCGAGTGCCAGCTGGATAAATGTGTGCCCTCTTCCTCCACCTTGATAAGTTTTATAGAAGTAAATCCTTTGAATTTCTAAATAGTCCTCACCCATTGTTTCTGTTTGCGCGTCACCAATATTAAGCTTCAAATATCCGGCAATGTGATTATCTACTTTATAAAAGTAATGAAATGAATTAGGATTATTCAATTCATTTAATAATACTGTTTCGTTATAACTTTTCTTAAAAAATTGTTCGAAATCAGCCTCTGTGTATTCACCCTCAAATGTATCGTAAAACGTTGTTTCTGCAATTTGTCTTAAATCACTAACATCTGTAACTTGAATCATCGTTATTTGTTCAGTCATCATTCAATCCCCCTCATTCATCATGAATTACGTATTTTTATTGTATAAATTATTCCCTATAATCGTCTCGCTATTCAATAAATTCGTTTAATTTGTGAACGGCGAAAATTCCTATTGATAATATTTATCAATGAGTATAAAGTAAAGATGATATTATTATATATGATGAGTGAGGTAATAAACATGTTTGTATTAGGAATTACAGGACCAACCAGTTTAGTTGTAATTAGCATCATTGCTTTGATTATATTTGGCCCTAAAAAGTTACCACAATTTGGCCGAGCAATTGGTAGTACTTTGAAAGAATTTAAGTCTGCTGCAGAAAATATAGATACAGATGAAAGTCACGATACGCCCAGTAAAGAATCAAAACAACAACGAGAACATACAAAATAGCAATACGCTTTTAGGACACTTTGATGAATTACGCGCTCGTCTCGTCAAAGTGTTTATCGCTTTTATTGTTGCAACCATTATTGTATATATTTCATCACATTGGTGGATGAAACCATTTATACATTATATTAAACGTGCACACGTAACATTACATGCCTTTTCTTTTACAGAAATGATTCAAATTTACATTATGATTATCTTTTTTGTAGCTTTATGTTTAATCATACCCATTGTGTTTTACCAATTGTGGGCGTTTATTGCACCAGGACTTCATGCGTATGAACGAGGTTTTATCATTAAATACAGTTTATGGTGTGCGTTATTATTTATCATTGGCGTTGCGTTTGCGTTTTTTATAGGCTTTCCATTGATTATTAATTTCTCTTTGACATTATCTGCCATTTTAAGCATTGAACCAGTTATTGGATTTAAGGCTTACTTACATGAATTAATACGATGGCTACTCATTTTTGGCATTTTATTTCAACTTCCTACGTTATTTATGGGACTTGCTAAATTTGATTTAATAGATGTTAAAGCACTTAAGCACTATCGTAAATATATTTATTTTGGTTGCTTTGTAATAGCGAGTATTATCGCACCACCAGATATCACTTTAAATTTACTCTTAACATTACCACTAATCATCCTGTTTGAGTTTAGTATGCTTATTGCCAGACTATCACATCGCGCCTAAACACAAATAAACCTCAAGCCCTTGTTACATACAGGGCTTGAGGTTTTTATTTGATTATTAATATGTCTTAATGATGCTCAGAAATAGTTTGTTTGTGCTGACGATTTTTGAAAATGAAAAACACAATCAATATAATGTAAATTAATTGCGCTACAATTGACTCAACATTAGGATAAAATCCTATAAAACCAATTGTAGGTAAACCTTCAATGCCATGTTGTGGTAATGTTCCTAACAATTGAAGTTTCTGAATACTTACACCAAGCATTTTGAATGCCATTACAAAAATTAAAATTGAAAGCACTCTAAAGATGTAATAAATAGGTATAAGTTTGACTATGAATCTAAATAGTAATGCAAAAATGATCAATATAACAATCGCTAATGCAATACCAATCACAAAATCCATTGTCGTAATGCTACCTATCATACCCATATAGAAAATGATAACTTCTACACCTTCACGCAGAACAGAAATCAAACCAATTGTACCTAACAATACTAGGTTGCCATTACTTATCGCATTTTGGTACATATTTTGAATCATGTCATTCCAACGTTTAGCACTTGAACGTCTATGCATCCAAATACCAACCACATACATTAAAATAACTGCGATAATGCCAAGTGTAGCTTCCATGCCTTCACGTAATAAGCCATTATTTCCAAGCGTTTGAATGAAGACTACAGCTAAGGTAATACTTAGAATTAATCCCAATATTGCCCCACCAATAACACTAGCCGTACCTTTATTGTCCTTAACGTTGCGTGTCATTGTCGTTAATGTCATAATGACTAACAATACTTCTAACCCTTCACGTAAGAAGATGATCATGACATCTACAAATGTATAGCCTTCTTGACCTACAGTGTCTTTAATATCTTTATTAATATCTTGTAAGCCTTCTTTAACGCGATCTTTATTGCTTTGATCTAAAATACTTTGGTAATAAGGTATCTTATCTTCAATTGTCGTATATAATGTGCCATTTTTAGTTTGAATTTTACCCTCTACATACGGCCAAATTTGAACAAATTTAGATAATGCTGCATCAGTTTGATCTAAGTGATTGTCTTCTATCCCTTTAATCGCTTTATCTAACTCATCATTAAGTTGTGTTACTTTATATTTTCCATTATCTGCGCTAGATTGTTTTTGATCCACTGTATCAATACTTGTTTTGAATGTTGTCCAAGCATTGTCTACTTTTTTAGTATCTAATGGTTCTTTTTGAATGGCAACACGTAACTGCATTAAATTAACTTCAATTTGACCATATTTACCTTCGTCATAATTTCTGATGGCAGTTTCATGCGTTGTCCAAATTTGATTCAAACTATTATTAATTGATTGTAATTCGGCATCATTTTTATGTTTAATGGCCTTCTTGATTGGTTCATCTTTAGCATCAACTTGTTGCTTTAGTGTTTTAATTTCACCGCTAATATCTTTTGTAGAGACTGCTTCTTCATAAGCGATTAATGATTTTGTTAAATCAGAAAGTTTGTCAGCTTTCGCTTCAGTTGAAGACGCTTTATCTACCGCTTCTAATTTTGACTTTACGTCTTTACCTTCTTTGTTATCTTTAATATTTAAAGATTTCACTTTTTCTTTAATATCAGCGAGTGCATTTTGCTTTTCTTGATTGCTTTTAGCTTTATCTTCTATCGTTGATTTTGCATCAGTTATCGCCACATACACATCACTGATTTTACTATCATCTGCAGCACTAACTTGATGTGGTGGAACTATTCTAATAACGGTGAGAATAAGGATTAACACAGCGATTAATTTAATTAAATAAGGTTTCACCGATGTAACCTCCCTTTTTGACACCTGGCAATACAAGGAAGGATGCAGAACCTCGATGTGTAATATATTCATTAAGCTTATCACTATGACCTAAATTATTTTGAATATCTATAAACTGTTGTGTTGATTTTTGGAAACAAATAAACATTAAACCTGTTTCTAACGCGCCAGTTTTCGCATTTGTTCCATCATTATAATTATAGGCACGACGTTTAATAGATGTTTTAACTTCACGTGCTAGACGCGCATGCGCATTAGGATCGATAACATATTGGCCACTGCTATCTTTCGCATCTAAATCAATATTGTCGAATTCTTTTTTTCCAGTTAATGGTGCACCTGATGCACGTTTACGACCAAATGTTGCTTCTTGTTCTTCTAATGACGTTCGGTCCCAAGTTTCAATATGAATTTGAATACGACGAATAATACAATATGTACCATTTTTAGCCCATCCATCATCGATAAACACATACTTTTTAAGTTCATCATTTTTGCGTGGATTCACTGTACCATCTTTAAATGCCATTAAATTCCTTGGTGTTTCTTCAAGCTTTCCAGATACAAAGCCATTCTGAGACCACTTCATTTTAACTACATCTCTAAATGGTCGAATCAAGTTGTGAATTGCATGAAATGTAACTTGCGGATCGTTTGAACATGCTTGAATCATGATATCGCCATCACTGTACTCATCATCTAACTGATCATTTGGAAAATGTGGTAAGTCCTTAAATCCTGCTGGAATTTTAGATGACATACCGATTTTCTTTAGAAAAGATTTACTAATACCAAACGTTAATGTTAATTTACTAGCCCCTAATCCTATTGATTCGCCAGTATCTACGGGTGGTAATAATTCATTCTGACTATCTTTAGCAGCTGGCGCACCATCTGTCATGTTTACTGACATTTGCGTCCATTTTTTAAACATATCTTTAATTGCATTTTTATCTTTGGTTTTTAAATCTAGTGCGACAAAGTTACAATTTTTTTGTGTTGGCGTTGTGATACCTGCTTGTACACGACCATAAAATTCGAAAGCATCTTTGTCTTCATTCTCAGGTGTATCGAACATCGATTTAAATGAAAGAATACTACCTGCGCCACTAGCACCGATCACAACACCGGCGCCACCTATACCAAGCATTTTTAAGAATGAACGGCGGGAAACTTGGTCATTTTGTTTATCATCTACATTACTCATTCTGTAACCACAGCCATTTTACTTAGTGGTTCACCAAGTGAATTCACAGCATCTGATAATGCTTTTCTATCTTCTTTGGTTACTGCACTATAATCTTTATAACCGTCGCCATCTTTATACTTATCTAGCAATTGATTAACTTTATCGAAATTCTTTTGAATATCTGAACTTAATTTTTTATCTTTTTTATCCAATTCTGGTTTGAATAATTCATAGATTTTTTGTGCACCTTCAATATTTGCCTTGAAATCATATAAATCAGTATGAGAATAAATTTCTTCTTCTCCAGTAATTTTAGAAGTTGAAACTTCATTTAATAAATCAACTGAACCTTGTAGCATTAATTTAGGTGTAATATCTAAAGTATCTGCTTTCGCATCTAATTCTTTAGCATCTTTTAATAATTGATCAGCATCTTTTTTAGTTGTTTCATCTATTTTATTGTCTTGATAAAGTGACTTTTCAATTTTATGATAGCCTGTCCATTGATCTTCTTTTTTCTCTTCTTTCATATCTGCTAAACGCGCATCAATCTTAGGATCTAAATCACCAAAAGCTTCTGCGACAGGTTCTGATCTTTCATAATACATACGCACTTTAGGATATAATGCTTTAGCTTTATCCATATCATCTGCTTTAATTGCCGCAACAAATTTTTCTGTGCCTTCTAAGAATTTATCAAGTTGGCCATCCGTATATTTTTCATATTCTTTGGTAGCTTTTTGTAAAGCGGCTTTGTTCTCACCTTTACTGCTTTGTGACTGCTTGTCTTTGCTACTATCGTCACTGTGACCATTATTGCCACAAGCTGCTAAAAGTAACGATGATGCAAGTAAAATAGTTGGTAATTTTTTCATTATGTATTCACCTCAATATAGTTTAGGCGATTATCCTTTGAAGATGATTCGTGTTAGTAACCTTACGCTATATTTAACACCAACTCACAATCATGGTTATAACGTCTTTTATATTCATATAAACACTTTTAATTTTCAATTGATAATCATTATCAAATTTATTATAGGTTTACCCCTTTGATGTGTCAACAACAATTCAAATACAATTTTAACTTAAAATTTTTTTATCTTTTTAAATTATTCATCTTTACTCATTTAACTAAGAGAAAGTATAGAACAATTGAGATGCGGGTATTATATACTTACGAAGTTTAATATAAAGGAGTCACATAATATGAAAGAACAATTTAAAGCTTTTATAGTAGATAAAACTGAAGATGGAAGTGTGAAACCTGACTTTACTCAAATAACTATGGATGATTTACCAGAAGGTGACGTCTTAATCAAAGTTCATTATTCTGGAATTAATTATAAGGATGCCTTAGCTACAACAGATCATAATCACATTCTAAAATCATACCCGATGGTACCTGGTATCGATTTAGCAGGCGTTGTAGTTAAATCAGAGGATCCAACGATTGATGAAGGCGAAGAAGTGATTGTTACAAGCTATGATTTAGGTGTCAATCATTATGGTGGTTTCAGTGAATATGCACGTGTAAAATCGGATTGGGTCGTTCAATTACCTGACAATCTGTCGTTAGAAGAGGCTATGATTTATGGTACAGCAGGTTATACAGCTGGATTAGCAATTGAGAAATTAGAAAAAGCTGGTTTTATGACATTAGAAGGCGGTAAAGTCCTTGTACGTGGGGCATCTGGTGGTGTTGGTGCATTAGCTGTTCTGATGTTATCTAATTTAGGATATCATGTTGTTGCTAGTACTGGTAATAAACATGCAGTAGATAAATTAGAAACCTTGGGGGCAAATGAGATTATTGATCGTATTACACAAAATAATGATAAGCCACTTGGTTCTAGAACTTGGCAAGCTGCCATTGATCCAATCGGCGGAAATGGTACACCTTACGTCACAAATCGTATCAATAATAATGGTGGTGTCGCATTGATTGGGTTAACCGGTGGTGTGTCATTTGATGCAACTGTTTATCCATTTATTTTGAGGGGTGTCAGCCTTGTCGGAATTGATTCTGTATTTACACCTATGAAACTCCGCGAGCGTGTTTGGAGACGTTTAGCGACGGACTTAAAATCGAATCAACTACATGATATTAAGCAAATCATCACATTTTCAGAATTACCAGAAGCGATTGAAACCGTATTAAATCATGACAATTTTGGTCGTATTATCATCGATTTTAATGCATAATAAACAAGCACTAGGACAATCAAGTATGATTTGATTCGTCCTAGTGCTTGTTATAGTTAAAATACGATATACATACCACCTGATTTTGGCTCTGTGGATGTAAACCCAAATTTTTTATAGAGTTGATCGGCTGGGTAATCCGCAATCAAACTCACGTAAGTCCCCTTTTCAGCGACGGAATGTAAATATGACATAATTTGCTCTAATATGATTCTGCCACAACCTTGGCCTTGATAGTCTGGATCAACGGCTATATCTACAATTTGAAATGCCGTTCCACCATCACCAATGACTCTGCCCATGCCTATCAGTTGTTGGTCATCATAAATGGTAATATTAAAACAACTATTAGGTAATCCTTTGCGCGCTGCAGCTATTGACTTTGGGCTCATACCTGCCTTAACTCTTAAATGACAATACGCCTCAGCTTCTGGTGCTTCATGAGAATATCTAATCATCGTAATCCCCCTTGGTTAATTTTATAAATATTGTTTAATAACAGCCTTATTAGATTCTTTAAATACGTCATTATGACTTGAAACATATCCTTCTTTGTATGCATCAGGGTCAATATACGTTTTAGCTAGATTCGCTGCATTTCCAGCATCACTAAAAGCACTTGCGATAAGATGCACTTTAGCATCATGGTGTACGATATCGCCACAAGCAAAGATGCCAGGAATACTCGTTGTTGTATTACCAAATCCTTTAACACGATAGTCATCATATAAATCAAGTTTAGATGTACAATCTGTTAATAGTGGATTCTCATGATCAAAGCCATGACTAATAATAACGTCGTCAAACGCTCGAGTGATTACTTCACCAGTCTCACTATTCTCAAGTGTCACTTCCTTGATACATTCACATTGATTGTCACCAATTAACGCTTTAATTTGTGTTTTAGGCATTAATGTCACATTTAATGATTCAAGGACTTGAATCATCGCTTCGTACCCTTTAATATCTGACTTTCTATAAACTAATGTAATTGAATTGGCGATATTTGCTAAATCTCTTGCCCAGTCTAAAGCCGTGTTACCACCACCAGAAATCAATATATCTTTACCTTTAAATTTAGAAAATGATTGAACAACATAATGTAAATTCGTTAAACGATATCGTTCAGCATCTTTAATTTGAAGTGGTTTTGGATTAATTATGCCACCACCAACTGCAAATATGACAGATTTTGATTCATAGATGTGTCCACGATCTGTTTCAACTTCAAAATGTCGTTCGGCTATTTTACGTATATCTGTGACACGTTCGTTTAAATTCACTTTAGGGTTAAAATGTAATCCTTGGTCGATCAAGTCTTTAATAATCTCAAAGCATGGTTTCGGAGCGACGCCACCAATATCCCAAATAATCTTTTCTGGATAGATTTGCATTTTACCACCTAGTTTATCTTGCACGTCAATGATTCGCACTGACATACCTCTTAGTCCCGCATAGAAACTTGCAAATAACCCAGCAGGTCCGCCTCCAATAATTGTTACATCTTGCATCATTTATCCTCCCAAGATTGTGTCCCTTTTCAAATGATAATAATTATCATTATTTTGCCTATATTATACAATATGTGCATATATTATTGAAGAAAATCATATTTTCAAATCATCGTAACAATACTTTATTTATAAAAAAGACTTTCCATACATAACACTCACGTGCTATTAATATGAAAAGTCTCCCTATTATCAATTAATCTCTTGGTTCTTTTATAGCTGCTTGTCGAATTAAGAAAAATAATAATAATAATCCGGCTAGCATACCTGTATGACCGATACCGGCAAACCCAGCAAATGCTTCCGGGGAAAAGCTTTTTCCTAATACTTGGAAAGTGCCTTTCGTTACCATCATACCAATCGTTACAATGACACTGATGTTATAAACATAGTAGAACCAGTTAAATAAGTAATAACTACTTAATTTGAATACCTTCTCTAGGGGTATAAGAATTAAAAACATAAACATACCTAAAATAAGTGTATGCGTATGTACAATAGATAATTGTGTATCGCCCGTAAAATCATGTGCTTTTGTCAACTCTCTATAGTAGAACCCACTAATGAGCCCTAAAATCATGTAGACTAAAAACGCATATAATAATCGTCGCATAAATAATGCCTCCCTCACACTAATATTATAATTTATTATCGTTAACTTTAAAGTGACAATATATGCAATATTGCGTTACATCATTGTCATTGCAGTAGCGTTTAGGGAGTTGGACTAGAACAGACAAATTATAAAGTAACGCGCTTAAGTGTTAAGTTAATTACTTTATATTGACTAAGTATCCTTTTGTCCTTGACTCACTTAACATTATTTATTTCTTGAATGTTTAAATAGTGCTACTAATGATAATATAATGGCAATAATTGAAACGATCCATAAAGCAATTGAACCACCTGAAGATTGTTGTGCACTAGCAGTATCTTGTGATTTTTCATCTTTCGTTTCTACTGCATTAGCGTTCTTTTTAACTTCTAACGTTGGTGCTGGGTGTTCACTATCTTCTTTACCAGTCCATTTGACTTTATCATCATTATCATAGGTTTGAATAGCTTTGAATTCATACTTGCCTTCATCTTTAGGGCTAGCTACAACAATTGGGAAATCCATAAATTCATCAGGTCCAATCCCTTTACCTTTAGCTGTCCAAGTAATTTTAGTGATATTACCTTTTTTATCTTTATCTATTTTGTGTTTATAACCATCCACTGGTTGAATATTAACAACTTGTACTTCTTTTGGAACTTCTAATTCCACTTTTTCAGTATGATCTTTTTGTTCTACTGGTACTCTTACATCTACTTTTTCATAGGATTCAGGATCCACTGCTTTAGGATTCAAAGTGACGTGTGCGTCTGCTACTTTAAAGAAACCTAGTGCAAAAAAGAGTATGAAACTTGTCGCTAATAATTTTTTAATCATCTTTTTTCTCCTTTTTATGGAATACTAATTTGGCTCATAATTACGCCGATCAAAATAAGCACAATACCAATTACAACTTCTATAATAAGTGAAGATTTATTGACTCTATGACGTTTGTTAAGTGCACGTGTTGTTTGCAATAATCCTAGTATCATCATGATTAACGTACCAATGACTTTAACTAATAAGAATACCGTCCACGTTTGCATGTTTGTCCAAATTGATAAAATATTTGTTTGATCAATAGACATTAACACGCCTGAAATAATGATAATCCCTACTGCTGCAGCATTAACTTTAAACAATATTTCACGTAATAAATCTACAGCGTCTTTCTTACGTGTAAATACTGAAATTAATAAATAACATAGTGCGCCTAACCATAAACTGATACCTGTTAAATGAAGCGTTCTAAGTATAATTGACCATAATGGCACACTTTGTGACCATGCATGACCTGACATACTCATTGCTAAAATCATAGCAATAGAAATCATCCAATACCATGATTTCTCCATATTTCTTAAGACGAATAAGCCACTTAATACGATTAACGCAATGGCACTTAATATATATGGAAATTGCGTTATCACGCTAGGTTGAAGTGATAATATGTCATCTAGTACATCTGAAGATAATGTCATTAAGTAGAGTATAAGCGACATTAAATAGGCCATCATCATGATTAAAGATACTGCAATATGTCTAGGAAAAACATCAAATGTTGATAAATTATTACGACGTGCAATACCATTCAACCAATATAGCCCTACAAGTATGATTGTTGCACCTTCCGCTATGTATCTAAATAGACCAAACCAGAAATCAGGTGTTTCATAAAAGGCTGGAGATGTATCGACACCACTTGCTGTCTTTTCACCTACTGAAAATTCAAATCGATCGCTAATCTCATGCCCATCAGCGGATACGGTATGCCATTCTATTTGCTGTGTACCATGTTGAACTTTATCAGTTGGAAATGAGAGCGTTTTGGAATGTCCCGTTGTAGTAGGATCTATATCGCCTACTTTATCCCCTTTATCATTGTATAATGTGATTCCCGAATATTCAGCATTCACTGGCTCATTAAATGTTAACTCTATAGCATCAGGTTGCTTTGATATCACCCCATTTTGTGGTGGTGTTGTTTTTTCCAAAGTTGCATGCGCAGATGCGACATTTTGAAGTGTTGGAATTAACAATAATAAAAACATCATTACCAATGCCAAAGCTACTTTAGAACTTCGTTGTAAATTCACCATTGCCATCCTCCCATAAAATTTTGCTCATCCATTTATGATAAAATAATGTGTGCTATTTAACAATAATTATTCTAATTTGTCACTTTTTATCCAAAAATAAAAACTGGCAGTAGTTGGGACATAAATAACATAGTGATGCTATTTGGGAAATTCGCAGTAGCTGACTGAACTGAAAAGGCGCTTAAAGCAAACTTTTCTCACTTCCAGTTATCCTTGCTTACGAGGCCCCAGCAAAGAGAATGTCACTAAGAAATGCTACAAGAAAAGCAAGATGGGAGGGGACGACGAATTTTAAAAGCATTCTGTCCCACTCCCTCCTTATTACTAGACTTCTATTAACTCAAATTTCAAGCTCAATCTTCATTATAAATCGTTTTATGCGCTTGAATTTATATTGTTAATCTTTTAGTCATTTTATTAAGCTTCAATTAAAGATGCTGTATCAACTGTTAAGCGATTTCTTAAGGCATACACAATAAACATTGCTAACAAAGCACAAACTGTTTCAGCGATTAATAACGACCAAATGACACCAGCTAATCCAAATAAACTATTTAAAACAAATAGAACTGGAATAATAACTGTCCCTTGTGCGATAGCCATAATCGTAGCACCGCGACCCTGTCCTGTAGCTTGCAACATACCTGTAAATAAGAAACCAATACCATTTAGAAGTAATGATGTCATAGTAACTTTTAAGATAAATGTAGCTAAGACGACAATTTGTGGGTCTGTACTGAACAATTGAACGATGGTATGACCAGCTAAAAGAACGACAGTCATACAAATGGCAAATATAACTGCAATAGACATGATGACTACTTTAATTGTATCTTTCATTCTAGTTTTATTCGCTACGAAATTGTACGCGATAAGAGGGACAACACCTTCAGAAAGCCCCATAATAATTAATTCAGGAAATTGAACGAGTCTAAATGAGATACCGTAACTTGCGATGGCATAGTTACCATACGTTGCCAAGAATAAATTCACGACCAAACCTGTTACGCCCATCAAGACAACCATTAAGAATGCAGGTATACCAATTTTAAATATTTCTTGCATTATCGCTTTAGTCGGTTTGGCATGTTTAATATTAAGTGATAACGTTTCATTTTTTCTAGAAAAGTAAACAATGAAAAAGATTGCTGCGACCACGTTTGAAATAGCAGTACCTAATGCTGCACCGACGACATCTAAATGTAATCCAAAAATCAAAATCGGATCTAAGATGATATTTATGCCAACACTTGAAAGCATACCAATCATCGAAATAATTGGTTTACCGATTGCTCTAGCAAATTGCTCTAAAACAAAAAATAAAATAACAAACGGTGTACTTAAAAATTCAATTTTTAAATAGTCACTCGTATAGTTCAACGTTTCACCACTGGCACCAAGTATACTCGCAATTTGGTCCGTAAATGGTAGCGTTATGATAGCAATAACAAGTCCCAATACCAAACTACTATATATTGAGAAGCTACTTACATAATGACTTTTAGTGTAATCTTTCGCACCAAGTAAACGTGATATGTAAGTCCCGCCTCCTACACCAAATAAATTACCAAATGCCATGAGTACTGCAAATATAGGTAATGTTAAAGATATCGCTGAAATCATGTGACTATTATCTAAAAAGCCAATAAAGTATACATTTAAGATTCCGTAAATCACACTTAATAATGAGCCTATCATCATCGGTAATGAGAAATGCATCATTGCTTTAAATATAGATGCTTTCTCAAAGTAAAATAATTGTTCGTCTTTCATTTCCATAATCTCCTTATATTAGATATCTAATAATTAGATATCTAACTATATTGTCAAAATAATTGCTAGCTGCTATTCCAACATTACTTTAAATTACAGCTAGCTTTAATAATCAATTTTCTGTTTTAATATTATTCAGCATGCGTTCAAATAAGCTTTTAAGTTGTTGCTTTTCATTCTCATCAAAATCTTTGACAAGTATACTTTCAATATCGTCGAAGATGCTGACAAAAGATTCAACCAGTTGCGTTCCTTCTTTAGTTAATTTCAAATTCTTACGTCTGGAATCCTCAGGATCTACCATCCTATAAATAAGTCCTTTATTCTCCAGACCTTTAAGTATTGAACTTACCGTTGACCCTTTTCGTTTAAATGTCTTTAATAATTCATTTTGTGTTATGCCTTGGTCTTTATGTCTGTATATATAACCTAACGTATGACTTTGTTCTTGTGTAACATTATACTCATCTAGTTTCCGATCAGCGTAATGTTTCATCTCATGCGCCAACATTCTGACTAAATATTGATAGGTAGCCTCCATCGTCTCACTCCATTTCGTTAGATGTCTAACGAATATAATACGCCGATTCTTATAATAGTCAACCGATATATTAAAGTTTAAATTTTCAGTTTATTTTATTTTCAAAAAAGCCTCAAATTTAGCACGTTCATGCCAAATTTGAGGCAAATAACTACAGTCCTATGATGGAATTTCAGTACGTTTATTACTATGTTTTCTTACGATAGCAGCAGTTAAACTAGAAACTGCACCAAAAATAATAAATCCTATCATCATCCACATCGTTGCATTCATTTCAATATGACTACCCATGTAGATAATTTCTCTAAGGGTATTTGTATAATGTGTGAATGGATCAATTTTATAAACCCAACCTTGATATGCTTTAGGTAGCATTTCTTTAGGTAATGTGACTAATTGCATACTAAAGAACATTAAAATGACAAAGATTGGAATAGATTTCATTCCTAACCAGACCATAATACCTAGAATTAATCCGATAAATCCAAGTATTGAAATAGCTAAGAAGAGTGCTACTCGGTTTGTATGATTAAAATCGAATCCTAATACACCATGCATGAAGTACACATAAGCGAAACTTGCAGCAAATGCTGTGATTACAGCTAATAACATTTGGCCTAATGACGCAATAATTCTGTGTTGAATTTTAAAGTTATTACTTGTTCTGAAAGCAAAGAATAATAATACAGATGTTACAAGTGATCCCATCCATACTGGCATGAACATTAAGAACGGTGCATTACCGCCACCTTGATGGTCTTTAACTTTATTCAACTCTTGATTATCCACTTTAACAGGGTTAGTGATACCTTTAATGTCTGATGCGCTCACTTTTATATCTTGTTTTTCTAATGTGCTAAGACTTTGTGATGTAATTTGTTTATTCAAATTATCACCCATGCCATCAAGCACATTACCAGTAATCGTAGCTGCTTGCATGCTTGCACCTTTATTTACAATCGTTTTAAATGTTGCTTGTTTCACATCAACTTTTTGGTTACCCATTTTTTGTTGCATTTGTTGAACGGCAGCTGCAGGGATTTCACCTGATTCAACTTTTTCTTTCATTTCTGCCTTTTTACTATCCATCACTACTTTTTGTGTTTTACTCATTGCATTTTTAGAAAAGTCTTTATTAAAAATAGCTACCCCATAGTATTTTTCATCTTTAAGACCTTTTTTAATATCTGATTCTTTATCAACTTTAACCCATTTAACTGTATCAGAATCACTATCCATTAATTTATCTTCAATTTTTTCCCGATATTTACTTTATTACCTTGAATGTCTACACCTTTATCATTGTTTAAAACGGCTATTGGCAATTGTTTTGGTTTTGGATTAAACGCTGGATAAAATGCCAAAGAGAAAATAACTAATAATAATATCGCTGCAATAGGTGCAAGCCATAATAGTTTACTTTTAAAAATATTCATGAAATCTAACCTCCTACAATTTATTGAACAATGTGTTGAATATTTAATACTTTGTAAATTATAATGAGATAGTCAAAAATAAACAATAATCAATTATTCAAATACTGTGTGTTATTGAACAGATTGTACATTTTTGTCTATTTATTATTAGGAGGTCGATATTTTATGAAAGAAGATAGGAGAATACGAAAGACGAAGTCAGCTATTAAGCGTGCTTTTACTGACCTTTTAAAGCGTAAAGACCTCGACAAAATTACTGTTCAAGATATTTCTGATCAAGCAGATATTAATCGTGGTACATTTTACTTACATTATGAAGATAAATACATGTTATTAACCGATATGGAAGATGAATGTATATCCCAAATTTGGACATCGACTCAATTTAATCAACTCGATATTAGTTCACCAGAAAATACCGCTGAAGATTTTATAAATAATGTTTTGACTAAGGTATTACAACATATCTCTGATAACATGGAGTTTTATCATACGATTCTTCAGCTAGAACGTAAAAGTAGACTTGAAGAAAAAATTCATTCCTTAATGAAAGAAAATATGCAAAAATATATTAGTATTAATCATGAGATTGATGGTATTCCTGAAATGTATTTTCATAGTTATGTTTCAGGTGCTACCATTTCAATTATCAAATATTGGGTACAGGATGATCATCGACTCTCTGTAAATGAGTTAACCAAACATATTTTTAATATCATTTATAATGGGCCGCTACGTATTATGATCCAAAATCATTATGAACGTACTCAATCCAACTGAGACTAAATGAATATGAAAGGAATCATTAACCATGCTAACTGCATATAAACATTCAACAAACAATGACATCGTTGAAACGACTTTAGACCACTCTGCATCATGGATTAATGTTGTAGAACCTGATAGAGAAGAAATTGAACAATTAATAGAAACGTATAACGTACCTGAAGATTTTATCCGAGATCCATTAGATGCGGATGAAAGTGCACGTATCGAATATGATGATGACACAGGTTACTCACTTATCATTATTGACTTACCCATCGTCAGTTCAACCAATCGTCGTGTCTTATCATTCGTTACCATTCCATTAGGTATTGTTATTGGAAAAGGACTCATTTTAACAATCTGTGATGCTGAAAATGAATTTTTAGAAAATTATGCGCGACAAGATAATGTGAATTTAAATTTCCATAGTCGTTTTGCATTGGATATCTTATTAACAATTTCAAACCACTACAACAGAAATTTACGACTCTTAAATAAATCGCGAATCCGAATTGAACGTGAGTTAAAAAATAATATTACAAATAAACAATTATATAAATTAATGGAAGTTGAAAAAAGTTTGGTTTACTTCCTTGCCGCTTTAAAAGGTAATGACACAATCATTAAAAAATTGTTCCGATTACCTGCCATCAAACGCTTTGATGAAGACGAAGATTTATTGGAAGATTTAGTGATTGAGAACAACCAAGCGATTGAAACGACAGAATTATATACGGGAATTCTGGAGAGTATCACAACGTCATATTCTTCATTATTATCAAACGAAATGAATAATATTATGAAGACACTGACGCTCTTTACAGTATTACTCACTTTACCAACACTTGTCTTTAGTTTCTTCGGGATGAATGTCCCACTTCCACTCGATGAAAAAAGCTATACATCATGGCTATTTATTGTAGGTATTTCACTTATACTTGTTACAATTGTGAGTATCTTCTTATGGCGAAAACAAAAATTATAACAACAAAAAACCGGTCTTCTGACACATTCAGAAGACCGGATTGTTATCTATTCAGCGGTAGCTCGATAAGCGTTTCGTCGAGATAAAATAAATGTTATCGCTACAGATACGATAAAGGCAATCAGCATACCAACAAAGTAATGTAACCACCCTGCGTGTGCTGGATTAATTGAAATAAACCCTGGTAATCCTGCTGTACCTAAAGCGATGGCTTTAACTTTAAAGAATGAAATATAAGCCGAGCCAATAGCAGAACCAATAATTGCGCCAATAAATGGATATCTTAATTTAAGATTCACACCAAACATCGCTGGTTCTGTAATTCCTAACAATGCTGAAACACCTGCTGCTGAGGCAACACCTTTTAACTTTTTATTATTTTTAATGATGATAAATGCTGCGAGTGCCGCACCACCTTGTGCCACGTTAGACATGGTTGCGATTGGGAAGATAAATGATCCGCCTGTTTTCGCTTGATCAGCAATTAACGTTGTCTCTACAGCAATAAAACTATGATGCATACCTGTAATAACAATTGGTGCATAGAATAGACCAAAGATAAATCCACCAATGGCACCACCAAAGTCATATAACCATGTTAAGCCATCTGATAACCAATACCCAAGTTGTCTAGTTATTGGACCTACAAATAAAAATGTTAGAAAGGCTGTTACTAATATAGATAATAATGGTGTTAATAAATTATCTAATACTGTAGGAATCACCTTTCGTAAGCCTTTTTCAATCGTAGCTAAAATGTAGGCAGCGACCAACATTGGTAATACTTGTCCTTGATAACCAACTTGATTAATATGTAGACCAAACAAGTCCCAATGTGGAATGGCTTTACCCGCTTCTACAGCTTTAGGAAAATCATAAGCACTCATTAATGATGGATGTACTAGAATCATACCTAGTGCTGCACCCAAGAAAGGGTTACCTCCGAAGCGTTTCGCTGCACTAAATCCAATTAGTATAGGTAACAGCGTAAACGGTGCATTCGCAAAAATATTAATCATATCTGCTAAGCCAGCAAATTGACTATGAACATCTATCAACGATTGATGATCATAAAAGAGATCAGGTGCAGTTAATATATTGTTAATCCCCATTAATAACCCACCAGCTACAATGGCTGGAATAATAGGAACAAAAATATCTGAGAGCATCTTCACGAATCGCTGTAATGGATTCATATTTTGCGTTGATTTATCTTTTACATCTGACGTTGTTGAAGCTTCTTTACCTGTTATACGTTCAAGTTCATTAAACACCTTATTAACCGTACCCGAGCCAATAATAATTTGGTATTGACCACCTGTTGAGAATGTTCCTTTAACAACATCCATGTTTGATAAAGCATCTTCATCTACCTTACTTTCATCGTTGAGCACAAGTCTTAATCTTGTAGCGCAGTGCGCCATTGCATCTAAATTGTCTTCACCGCCTATAGCCTCAAGAATATCTTCAGCTGACTTTTTATAGTTCATTACTTTCCCTCCTATTGAATGGAACCGGTTCTATTTATTAATTTAATTGTAACCGGTTCCAAAAAATAACGCAATACGCTTTTTTATTTTCACCATTTGTTCATATTTAAGGTTCATGATATAAACTTTCGGGAACGAAATAAATGACGATACAACATTTAGTAAGCGAGGCGATATTTGATGAAAGAACGTGGCTATATCGAAAAATTATGGCGCGAAGAAAAATATAATGTGTTATACCACAGTCAACAACATTATAATGCTATTCGCGAACTGCTTAAACAGTCCCCTACTTTACCAGACGTTCAGCAGGCAATTGATGACGCACTTAACACAACACCATCACATGGAACGATGATAAATGCGTATGATCATATGTGGGGATATTTCAAACATAAAGCAAATGACCTTGAAAAAGAGCGCGCAGCCAAGCTTAAAGCTGATTTTAATCAAGGCATCATTCAGAGCACTGATTTGTTAATATTTTTAAAACATTTAGCCGATAAATATCATGTGTCCTACTTACAAAATAGTACACTTCTTAATATAGAAGCATAGCGAATCATGTTGAGATTGACTTGCGTTACATAGCATTTCAAACTTTTTATCAATACCGTTAACTAGGCATGTTCATCTGTCATTCCAGCTATAGTTCAAAACACGTTTGTTGTGTTCTTAATTCTATAAAAAAAGTTGAGACGACGTAAATGTTGTCCCAACTTTTTTTAAATTAATTCTGTTTTTCTGCAAAATATTATTCTTGATGGTTTCACTTATAATTAAATCTGTATATTTAAGGAAAATAGATATAAAAACTGTTGCTTATGCATTAGTGATTTAGTAATTGGGGGGAGTTAGGCTCCTTAATAATATACACTAGCATGCTACTGCTAATACCTGTGCTAATGACACATATACATTTCTTATTCTATGATGTATCAATCTAAGCTGTGATGTCTGACTGTTATTTCACTTATTCGTGCTCATATTCGGTCTTGTTGTTTAATCGTGTTGTTCATGAGCAAAACTTCTATATGACCTATAAAGTTATAATAAACTTCAATTGTGTAGGATGGAAATTTCATGATGTTATGTCTTAACGTCATATAGAAGTGATAAGTTTAAGTTATTGATTGTATATGCATCATTAACATGAATGTGATGGCAGATTTTAATCTCAATCATTTAATTATAGGCTTATCTTGATGTATCAATATTTTATGTTGTGATGTCATGATGTTGATACAGAATTAATAAATATAGGATTTCGTAATTATTAACTAAATCAATGAGAATGGTATTTAATTAAAGCTATCGCGAAATCTATATATAGTATGCCTTAAATTAAGTTGTTCTACGCTATTAAAATTTTCCAAATAAGCGACGCTATATTTTCAATTTTTTAATTAAGTTGCTTCTAAGAGAAAATTTTTACCGCTTTCACAAGATAGTAGCGAAATTTTTTTATTTTTAGTTATTAATTTTTTCTTACTTTTAATTTATAATTACTTTTATTATTCACAATTCAATTGAGCCGTATTGTTTAGCACATAAATATAAAAAGCTAGGAGAACAACAAATATGAGTAATTCCCTTCGATTACATGAACATTTAACAACCGCCCCTTTACGTAATATTAATTATGTGATTTTATATTTTTCTTTGACAAATGAATTGACGATGACCATCAATGGTAGCAAGATGGAAATCCATAATCATATTGCCATCGTCAACCAAGGGGATTTATATAATATTAATCATGCTAATGATTTAATTGAGTTAAAGATACCTATCGCTTATTTCTATATAGAAGATAACGATTTCTTTAACTGTTATTTTGATCGGCATTTATTACAGTCAAATCATTTTATAAAATCTCAAATTTTGCAATGTGTTTCTAATTATTCAAACGAAGAAGCACAAGATAGTGAGACAATGTCTAAAATTATCCGCACATTATATAAGGAAGCTGTAGTGAGAAATGCAACATTATATGTACCAACCATGTCCATCGATAATCAATTATTATCTAACATCGTTCTATATATTAATGACAACATTACATCTCATTTATCTCTAATCGATATCGCACAACATGCACTGATTTCAGAATCGTATTGTTCTAATCTATTTGCGCGCATGTTGAATGTCAATTTCAAAGATTATTATACGAGTTTAAAAATTAATCAATCCGTCCGTTTATTAATGACAACGAATCATTCCATTACAACCATTTCTGAAATGTCAGGGTTTAGTAGCCACACCAATTTCACTAACCAATTTAAAAAACACCTTGATGTGAGTCCTAAGCAATTTCGTACAAAGTTAAATCAATTAGAACCATTACCTTCAATCGCAATACGTAGTTCAGTCAGTCAATCATTTTTAAATTTAATTTCACAATTTGAATTTACCGATTACTTAACGACAGAAACAACACAAATTAATATGGCCCATTATAATCCGAAAGACCAAACTCAATTTTCTACTGCTTTTATTGATTTTTAAAACATCAATGAACTCTTTCAATTTGTATTTAATGATTACTTTGATATTGATTTATCCTATTTACCTAGACCAGCCATCTTAATTAATGATGTTAGTGACATGGTAGGCCGGCATACAAATTTAAATTTATTAAATCGTTGCTTTGAAAAATTATTCGAAAAAAATATTAGACTGGCAGTAACAATTAAAAACAATCAAGAATTTAAGATGATATATCAATTGATTATGATTTTCTTACAAAATAACCGAGATTATAAATGGAATAAAAAATTAGTGAAATTTATGCTTGTATTTGATACTGAAACAATGTCTGTCCATGATATTCACCTTGCACACCTTAAACTTAAAAATAAAAACCGCGCTATCAAATTTAGTTTGATGGTGGACGGTTTGTTAAGACAAACAGGTTCATTACAAGAAACCTATGATATTATGCACCGTATGAATTTTGATTTTTATTTTGTAGATATTGAAAATATCGATACCAAAAATGTGTTAATTGATAAACAACAAGGCTTCACTCATTCATCTACACACTTCGAAAATTATTTACGTTTCATAGAAGGATCGAATATACCTTCCACACAATTTATTTATAGTAATTTATCATTGAAATGTTTCAAATACACCAATAATGGTACACAGTCACTTCAATTATCAGATATCGTTTGTCATTTGTATCAATTAATGAGACATGGTGGCGGCGTGTGTTACAAATTAATAGAAACTGACCCAATGTATATTTCCTTATTTAATAATCATGGAAGTCTGCTACCCATCATGCATTTATATCGTTTTGTCGCGACATTTAGTAATGAGTCATTTCAAATAGCAAAAAATTATTTAATGTGCTATAAAGATGGTGATTATCATTTGATACTTTTCAACAAAATTAATGATCGCTATTTATCAGATAGTCAACAGCATTATATTTTTGAAAATGATTTTAAAGAAAATACACTCTTCATAGTCAATACACTTAATAATGAACACGGCTCAATACAACATTTAATTCCTCAGGATAAACTCGATGTGTATATTGAGAAAGATATCATTCAACAACTAGACCAATGCAACCATCCTAAAACAGAATTATTAATTCAAGAAAAGGATTACGCAACATTTCAAGTAACACTTAAACATGACGAAGTTAAATATATTTGTATTAAACCTTCATAGTATTCACGTTGATATGAGTTTAGACATATGTCATTTAGGATATATGTAAACTAAGGAGATGATGATTGTGGAACAACAACAAGCGATTCAAGCAATTGAAAAAGTGTTAGACACTTCTAAAGTTGGTGTATTGTCTACTGCTTACAACAATAAACCAAACAGTCGTTACATGGTCTTTTATAATGACGAATTGACTTTATATACGAAAACAAGTACTGAAAGCACTAAAGTTGAAGAGATTAAACATAATCCTAGCGCATATATTTTATTAGGTTACAATGAAACAACAAACAATAGTTTTGTTGAAATAGAAGCCAATATCGAAGTCGTAGAAGATCAAAAAGTGATTGACTGGTTATGGGAAACACAAGATAAGACTTTCTTTGATTCAAAAGAAGACCCTAAATTATGTGTACTTAAAGTCATTCCTAAAACGATAACATTAATGAACGATGACGATGTCGATACGCCTGTAACGATTACTGTGTAATTTAAAAAGTGTATTATGAATTTGAGCGTGGGACGATGAATTCCAAAATGAATTCCGTTCCACTCTTTTTTGTCAATTTTATTAATTCAACATCTTTGTGTCATTGATATGATTCATTGCGTGTTCAATTTAATATCGTTTATTATTTTATTGCAATTTAATACTATTTTTTGTATAAAAGAGATAGAACTTTTTAAAGGAGTCTATAACATGAAAAATAAAAAAGGTTTAGGTATTGGTATTGCACTGATTGCTATCATGCTTATTGTATGTATTGTTCTAGTGGTCATGATGATGACGGGTGGTCAAAAAGAAACCTATTATGGTTATATGAAGAATGATCATACAATTGATAAAATGGTCAATGAACAAACTGAAAAAGTTGAAAAGAATATCGAATTACCTTCTGATAGCAAAGCGAATGTCAAAAAAGGTGACTTTGTATTTTTAGTTAAAGAAAAAGGATCAGACAAATTCTCAAGAGTATCTAAAGTCGATCATGATGATGTACCACATGGATTAATGATGAAAATTCATGAAATGCATGATATGAAAGGTATGTAAATGGTCATAGATGACTGCCAATGAAGCCCATTGCTTCGTTGGCAGTTTTTTTATGCAATAGTTGTGCTCCAATACAAATCATTGATGTTTTCAAGTAGAACAAAAAAAGTACCGAACGCATTCGCTCGGTACAAAAAATGTCAGATTTCTTTTTTTAAATTGATTGTAAATACTTTTTACCTTGTTCTTTATCATAAACCTTTTCCCATTTAGAGATAACAATAGCAGATAATGCATTACCTACTACGTTTACACATGTACGAACCATGTCTAATAAACGGTCTACACCGATAATTAATGCAAGACCTTGTGCTGGTAAGCCCATCGCACCTAATGTCGTTAATAATACTACGATTGAAACGCCTGGTACCCCAGCCATACCTTTAGAGGCAACCATCAACGTTACCATTAAGATAATTTGCTCTGAAATCGATAAATGGATGCCATACATTTGTGCAACGAATAACGCTGCGATAGATTGGTATAGCGCTGATCCATCAAGGTTAAATGAGTAACCAATTGGAATGACGAAAGATGTGACATCTTTAGGTGCCCCGAACCTTTCCATTTTCTTCATCATAACTGGTAATACTGCTTCTGAACTAGAAGTAGAGAATGCTAATAATAATTCATCTTTCAAAATTTTAATAATTGAGAAGATACTTATACCGCACATTCTTGCTACAATACCAAGAACGATGATAACAAAGAATACCATTGCGAACACAACTACAAGTACTAATTTTAATAACGGAATTAAAGCGGCTGCTCCAAACGTCATTACTGTTGTACAAATAAATGCAAATACACCAATTGGTGCTAATTTTAAAATTTTATTAATCATCCAGAAAACTGCTTCAAGTGTTCCGTTTAAGAAACCTTTTACAGGATCTGCTTTTTCACCTATTGCAGCTAATCCTAAACCAAAGAATACTGCGAAGAAGATGATTGGTAATAATTCACCTTTAGTTAATGCTTCAAATATGTTTGTTGGTACAATGTTTACAATGGTATCAATAAAGTGATTGCCATATGTAGATTGTTCTGCAGCTGATGCAGATGATTGATATTTAGAAATATCGCCTTTAGGTAATTTCGTTGGATCTAAACCAGCACCTGGTTTGAATAAATTACCAATAACAAGTCCTAAAGCAATTGCGATTGTCGTTATAATTTCAAAGTAAAGAATTGCTTTCCATCCATAGCTACCTATCTTCTTTGAATCCCCTAAGTTAGAAATAGATAATGCTAAAGCACAGAATACAATTGGGATGATGATCATTTTAATTAAATTTAAGAAAACGTCACCGAAAGGTTTAATATAATTTGCTACGTTATCTTGGCCAAATAATAATAAACCTACAACTACACCTAGTACCAATGCGATGATAACTTGCATCGGCAAACTAATTTTTCTCTTGAACAGAGCCATGTTGGAACCCCCTTCATCTGACATCGCTTAATTATATCAGATAATTATAAATTGGGATATAAATTTTTTAATAGCGCACGCTACCATACACGTATCCAATAGCACAAAAAAACTGTACATAGACAATAAAATAACGTCTAAATACAGTTTTATAATCAAATGCTATGGTTTAAAATTTTGATCGAAATCATTATATTTCGCATCTTTCATACTTTTTTTAGTTTCAGTATCAAAGCCCTCTGCAAAGATACCTTTACGCGTACCAATTGGTTGAATGACATAAGTCATATGTGGTTCATCTTTAAATACAACTTCTTTGTAATAAACACCTTTTTTGGCACTATAAAGTGTCTCCTCTGATTTAATTTTATCAGTTAAATTCCTTTGCTCTAAATAACTATCAACCGTTTTAATGTTTCTGTGGCCTTGATATGTTTTCATTGCAAAAAAGAAAGCGACTGCTACTACTAATGAAATAGCTAAAATAATACAAATTCTAATCCATTTTTGTTTTTTACTCATTTTGAAACTCCTTTGCACACAACCTAGTCTCAACATATTTAATCACTATCTAAATTATTATGAATGATAGTTTGAAAATTTTAAAGTATTTTTATATTTCTGTAACAAAATAGCCTAACAATTTATCTCTAATTCAAAATAAATCTACACTTACACCCTTTATGTAGATGTACTTTAAAATAACGTTTAAATGACTTGAAAAGTCCATAGAATACTATGATAACGGGCTTGACAATACTTTTAGTTCATACTATCTTTAAATAAGTTAAGGGGGGAAATATATGTATGTAAAGGATAGTTATTTAAGTAATCAATTATGTTTTTTATTATATGTTACTTCTAAAGAAGTCATAAAAAAATATACTCACTATTTAAAAAAGCATGATTTAACATATACAAGCTTTATGGTCATCATGGCTATCGAAAATGATGAAAAAATAAATATTAAATCACTTGGACGTCGTGTCTTTTTAGATTCTGGAACACTTACACCTCTCTTAAAGAAATTAGAGAAAAAAGGCTATGTACAACGTATGCGTGAAAAAGAAGATGAACGAAATCTTCAAATTACCCTCACTGAAAATGGTATTAATATTAAACCAACGTTGGAAGCTATCTCTGACCAAGTCTTTGATGATTTTGATATTACACATGAAGAAAACGAAGAACTCGTTAATAGCTTAAAACATGTAATTTCAAAAAACTTCGATTATACAACTAACTAATATTTAATCATGGCAAAAGCATGAACTACTGATTTATCGCAATGACTAGGCTTTATACATAATAGAACTTTTGCCATGTATTTCTTATTCCACACCACTATCTTCTTCTCCTGTTCTATAATACCTTTCGCTTTACGTTAATCGTCTCTATTACTATAATGTACTTTAAAAGTAGCATTTTACAACTATACTATGCTTACTTAAATAAAGGAGAGACAATCGTATGAATAATAGAGATTTTTTCGATCAATCCATTTTTAAAAATAACCCAAAAGATGTATTTCGTGATTTAGGAGAACAAGTATTCAATCAATTTTCATCAAAAAGTTTCCCAACAAATATTTATAATCAATCAAGCCAATATGTATTAGAAGCTGAATTACCAGGCGTTAATAAATCAGAAATTGAACTTAAATTTGAGCATTCTGCACTAACGATTAAAGTACAAAAGCATGTATCAGAACAAACAGGTAGCGTCCAATTAAATGAGCGTGCAAGTGGTGAGCTAGTCAGACATTTCGAATTTAATGATATTGATAAATCACAAATTAAAGCAAGCTATGAAGATGGCATTTTAGTCGTTACTTTACCTAAAGAAGTAAGTGCACAAGATCAGACGACTACCATTACAGTAGAATAATCACTGATACAGTAATATTAAAGAGCAATACAAAGCTATCATTAGCCTTGTATTGCTCTTATGAATGTATAAACTTATTTTGCGTATTCTTTTTTATATAAGTGTCCCATTGTAATAAATGCTAAGATACCGAATATTGCTAAAAGAATAAACGCTAAATGACTTGAACCTGTTAATCCTGTTACGTAAGTAATCACTAGTGGTGGGAAGAATCCGCCTAAACCACCCATCATTGAAACAATACCATTGGCTGCACCAGATTCATTTGCAAAGTATGAAGGCACGAGTTTAAATATTAAACCATTACCTAACCCTGCACAGATACTGATTGTTAAACAACCAATCGTAAATAATGCGATATGACTTGAAATGCCTAAAATAACGGCACCTATAACCATAATAATAAAGTCAATCATTAGTACTTTAACCGCATTAAACTTATCTCCAAGAATCCCTCCGACCGGTCTCAAGAATGTAGCTAAAGCTATAAATACACCTGATCGAATCCCTGCATCTACTTTATCAATACCAAAATTATTTACTAAGTAGTTAGGTAAGAATAATCCAAATGCTACAAAAGCACCAAATGTAATAAAATACCATAGACTTAAATAATATAATTTGTAATTTGATGATAATTTTTTAAATTGAGATGCTAAAGGTACTTTCACTTTTGGTTCATTTTTATCACCAAAAAAGAACATTAAAACGGCAAAAATAGCAATGATAATCAAATAGCTTCTTACTGTTGTTTGCCAACCAATAATACCTGCAATCGGTGGTGCTAAGAATGATGATACTGCTGTACCAATGTTACCCATACCATAAATACCATTCGCAAGTCCTACTTTATCTTTTGAAAAATATTTTGGTACAGACGTTACACCGACTGAGAAAATCGCGCCACCAACACCTAAAAAGAATCCTGATAGCATTAACATGCCTGGTGTTTGTGCTTGTCCTAAAAAGAATATTGGGAATAATAGAACGACAAAACTACAGAAGAATACCCATTTCGCGCCGATAACATTCGTTAAATAGCCAAATGGTACGCGTAGTATTGAACCTAATATAACCGGAATTGCCAGTATAATTGATAACTGACCAGGATTAACCTTAATATCTTGTGAGATATACGGCATTAATGGAGAAATGATACTCCAAGCCATAAATCCTACTACAAGACTTAACGTTTGTAATGTAAGTTGAAAGCCACCTTTTGTCTTATACATTTTTTCACCTTCATCATTTCATTTTCTTTATCAGTAATTGTTATATAAAAGAGGTCAAAAATTTATATTTCAATCACATTACTGATTACATTTAAATTTTAGTAGATTTGTGAAAAAATGAACATAAGGACATTCCCTTATACTGCCGGGGAATCCCCCTATATTTTCTATCCCGAAATGAACATAAATAAAGAGGCCAGGATGGCATTCTTCTCGAATTCGTCTTCCTAGCCTCTTAAGGATGATTAGATTTGAGAACGGCTTAATTTAAGAACCTTCTCAATTCAGTCAGCTACTGCGCATTTGCCATGTAGCTTAAATGATGTTTTTACCTATAACACATTCGTTTTTAGAGATGTAAATGTAATTAAAAATCCAACAATTTCTTTTTCAATGCATATTCAACTAACTCGGGCTTAGATTTTAAATCCAGTTTCGTCATAATATGTGTCTTATGTGCCTCGACCGTTTTAACCGACACAAACAACTTTTCGGCAATATCTTTATTGCCATACCCCTTAGCAATGAGCGGTAAGATTTCTAGTTCTCTTTTAGATAAAATTTTAAAAGGATCATTCGTAGATACGTCATCTGAATGCTTATGATTCACAAATTCATTAACTAACGATGTCGTCAACTTCATATCTACATAGGTTTCACCTTTATAAACTGTGCGAACTGCTAACAATAACTGTTCGTCAGGTGCATTTTTTAAAATATAGCCTTTAGCGCCATTACGAAGAACGTGGAACAGATATTCTTCATCATCATACATCGTTAATATTAAGATTTTAGTTTCTGGAAAGCTTTCTGATATCTTACTTGTCGCTATTAAACCAGATTCGCCAGGTGGCATACTTAAATCCATAATTAAGACATCTGGTTTATGTTCCATCACTTTCTGATAAGCCTCTCCCCCATCAGCAGCGGTTGCAACAACTTCCATATCTTCTTGAAAGTTTAATATCATTGAAAATCCTGTTCTAACGACTGCATGATCGTCTGCGATTACAATCTTCACTTTATATTCCCCTAACTTACTTTAAACTGGTACTTCTAACGTTATAATTGTCCCCTTGCCAATGTGCGTTTCAATGTTCACTGATCCTTTGACAAGTTCTGCTCTTTCGTTCATACCATATAATCCTAACCCTGTTCCTTGTGGTTTCAAATTAGGATCAAAACCATTACCTCTATCAATCACTTCTGCGATAAGACCCTCTGGCGTTTGTTGGACAGACACATCTACTTCATAAACGCCAGCATATTTCAATGCATTAAATATTGCCTCTTGAACCACTCGATAAACGACTGTTTCAATTTCACTATCGAAACGTTGATTTTGAATATTTGATTGATACACAACGTTAAATCCATAATTTTGTTCTAATTGCTTGAAATACGATTTAAAAGCCGCTTCCAATCCTAAATCATCGAGTGATGAAGGTCTTAGTTCAACTGACATGTTTCGAATGTCATTAATTAAATTAGACATTAAAACTTCAATGTGCTCAGATTTCTCAATCAGTTGTGACATATCTTGTTGATATTTTAACAATCTCAACTCAACATCTACATTTAACATTTCTTGAACAACACTGTCATGTAGTTCTCTAGAAATACGTTTTCTTTCGTTCTCCTGTGCGGCAATCGTTTTACGTAACATTTGACGTTGATACATTTTTTCTTGACGCTGAATTTGTGGTGATATGTCTTGTAATGTAAAGGCATAGATTTGAGCCTCTTCATCAATACATTGATAAGACGCTGTAAAAGGTTGAATCTTATTATCCACAGTCTTCATGAACACTTGGAAGTTCATATCATTCGGCTTTGTTGTATCTAAATAACAATTAATACAACTTTGTAATGCAAATTCATTAGAGTAACCTTCACAACGATTACATATTGCATTTGTCATAGCACTATAGTTATTGTCCTTTGAAATGATTTCTTCAGCAGCATCATTCATCGCAATAACTTTACCATCTTTATTCACAAAGACGATTTTTTCGTTCGTTTTTTCATAATATTTTTTTAGTAAGTTCTCTAAATCGAGATTATAAACATCCAACATTAGGATCACCTACATTTCTTCTGAAAATGTCCATAGCTTACCATGAATATCCAACGTTTCATAATCGGGTAACGCCTTACCATCTCTTTGACCTAAGAGTAAGACGCCATATACTTGATTATTGTAACATAATGGAATCGCAACCATTGCTGTCAAGTCTTCAGCAATTAAAATAGGATATTTAATCTTATCTTCAGGTGATAAGATTGAAGCAACGTCGTCAATAATCATTCGTTTACCAGTCTTCATAACCATACCCGCTAAGCCACGGCCTTTACGTAAGATAATCATTTTATAACGTTGATTCGTATTGCCTGAAACATAATGCCATTTAATAGGCGCTGAACTATTATGGTGTTCATATAATGCTACACCTGCAAAATCGTAGCCTTCGTTAACCCTTAGATCATTCAATTGTTGTTGGAAATCCTGCTTCTTAAAAACTGGAGTGGTCGTAATCACATTTGAATCTCCTCTCATACTCATGAACGTGTTTTATGTTTACGATAAACAATATATCTGCGATTAGTATACGATAGTGGCACACTCCATACATGTACTAAACGTGTGAATGGCCAGCAAGCTAAAATTGTAAATCCTAGTAAGATGTGAATTTTAAATGATAAAGGCACATCTGTCATTAAGCTTGCATCAGGTGAGAAAGTAAATAAGTGTCTAAACCAGATAGATATCGTTTGACGATAATCAAAGTCACTTACCACCGCATTCGTAACTAATGTTGAATAACAACCCATGAAAATAATTAATATTAATAAAAAATTGACAAAAATATCAGATGCTGAACTTAGCTTTCTAACATTTTTAATTGTAATACGTCGTGCTGTTAAGAGTAACATACCAATAAACGTCATTATACCAAAGATACTACCAATGTATACAGCACCAAAATGATACATTTCTTCACTAACGCCTAGGCCATCAATCCATTTGGCTGGTATCGCAAGTCCTACGACGTGACCAAAAAATACTGGAATGATACCTAAATGGAATAATAAGCTACCCCATTTTAATTGTTTCTTTTCTAGGAATTCACTAGATTTCGCAGTCCATGAGAACTGATCATATTTATAACGTGCAATGTGGCCAACAATAAAGATAGCTACACACAAATAAGGAAAGATAATCCATAAAAATTGATTAAGCATGAGATGTCACCTCATTTGGAATTTCTAAGCAAGCTTTCAATGTATTTCTTAACGCACGTATCACGTATGCATAAGGATTGTTGTCTTGCGCTAATTGATTGGCCATTTCATACGTACCATCTTCAATAATCATAATAACCAATTCAATATTTCCTTCAGCACGTGGATCGTTTTGCCATGTTGCTACATGCAAGAACTGCAACATCAACGGTAGATAATCAGATAACTCATTATCTACCATTTTCAAACCAAACATTTCATATAACACTTTAAGTTTGGCTAACATTTGGCCACGCTCTTTTTGCGTATCAAATTTGTTATAAGTCATATAGAGTGGTGATTTTTTATTGAAATCAAATGTATCTGTATAAATCGCTTTAATTTCTGATAGTGTGAATTGATGCATAATTTCTCTATATTTTACTAAATCATCGTAACCAGGATGTGATGGCTCAATCGTTTCTTCAAATGTTTTTGGATGGAACGTAAGTTTCTCAGGAAAATTAAGTTGCTGTGCAATATATCCAAAGCTTTCTTGATAATAATGAAATTGTTGTAAATTAATCACGGAAAATACCTCCATAGAAATTCTCATTATAAATTTCTTGTCCTGTTTTTCCTGAACCTACTGGAACACCACAGCCTTCACAATTATCACCAAAGTACTCGCCACCGTAACCTTGACTACCTTGTGCATGATACGTATCTAAATAAGTTTCTTTATGAGATGTTGGTACAACAAAGCGGTCTTCATATTTCGCTAAACCTAATAATCGATACATATCTTTAGTTTGAATTTCAGATAATCCAAGTCTTTCTAATTTCGATGTATCAAATTCTTTACCTGTAACTTGAGAACGCATGTAGCTTCTCATCATTGCCATCTTTTGTAGTGATTCCTTAACAGGTTGAACATCACCAGCGGTAAATAGATTTGCTAAGTATTCGATTGGTAAACGCATTTCTTCAATTGCTGGGAAAATCATATCTGGATTTTGACCAGCATTTTTACCTTCGAAATAGCTCATGATTGGGCTCAATGGTGGGCAATACCAAACCATAGGCATTGTTCTAAATTCTGGGTGTAAAGGAAATGCTAATTTATATTCGATTGCTAATTTATAGACTGGTGAGTTTTGCGCTGCTTCAATCCATTCATAGCTAATACCATCTTTTTCAGCTTGTTCAATCACAGCTTCATCGAATGGATTTAAGAAAATGTCTAATTGTTTTTCATATAAATCTTGTTCATTTTCAGCTGAAGCTGCTTCATGAACTCTATCAGCATCATATAATAAGACACCTAAATATCTCATTCTACCTGTACATGTTTCAGAACAAACAGTTGGTAATCCCGCTTCAATTCTTGGGAAACAGAATGTACATTTTTCTGCTTTATTTGTTTTCCAGTTGAAGTAAACTTTTTTATAAGGACAGCCTGTCATACAATAGCGCCAACCACGACATGCATCTTGGTCAACTAAAACGATACCGTCTTCATCACGTTTATACATGGCACCTGAAGGACATGACGCAACGCAACTAGGGTTTAAGCAGTGTTCACATAGACGAGGCAAATACATCATGAACGTTTCATCAAATTGGAATTTAATATCTTCTTCGATTTTTTGGATATTTGGATCTTCTGGACCAGTAATATGTGCGCCAGCTAAGTCATCTTCCCAGTTAGGTCCCCACTCGAGATTAAGTTTTTCGCCAGAAATTAATGAGTGTGCTTTAGCCACTGGTGAATGTTTACCTTCTTTAGCAGTTGTTAAATGTTCATAGTTATATGTCCATGGTTCATAATAGTCTTTAATCAGTGGCATATCTGGGTTGTAAAAGATTTTACCTAACGCCATTTTTGTCCAACGACTACCAGATTTAAGTTCTAATTTTCCTTTTTTATTTAAGACCCAACCACCTTTATAATGTTCTTGGTCTTCCCATCGTTTCGGATATCCGACACCTGGTTTTGTTTCTACGTTGTTGAACCACATGTATTCCGCACCTGGACGGTTCGTCCAAGTGTTCTTACATGTTACGCTGCAAGTGTGGCAACCTATGCATTTATCTAAATTTAACACCATTGCAATTTGCGCTTTAATCTTCAAGCCAATTTACCTCCTTCATTTTTCTCACTGCTACGTATACGTCACGTTGATTTCCAATTGGTCCATAATAGTTAAAGTGATAGCTAATTTGTGCATATCCACCTACAAGTTGGGTAGGTTTTAAGTGAATTCTTGTTGGTGCGTTGTGTGAACCACCGCGTGTATCTGTAATTTCTGACCCTGGTGTTTCAATATGTTTATCTTGTGCGTGGTACATGAACATTGTGCCTCTTGGCATACGGTGTGATGTGACAGCTCTTGCAGTTACAACACCGTTTCTGTTGTATACTTCTAACCAATCATTATCGTTAATGCCATGTTCTTCAGCATCTTCATTAGATAACCAAACGACTGGGCCACCTCTAAATAATGTCAACATACGTTCATTATCTTGATATGTTGAGTGAATATTCCATTTACCATGAGGTGTTAAATAACGTAATACTAATGCATCTTGTCCACCTTTAACTTGCTTATCTCTCGTACCGAATACCATTGGTGGTAACGTTGGTTTGTATACTGGTAAGCTTTCACCAAATTGTTGGAACACTTCGTGATCGATATAATAACTTTGTCTACCTGTGAGTGTTCTAAATGGTACAAGACGTTCAATATTGGTTGTAAATGGTGAATATCTACGTCCATTTTTATTTGAACCAGGGAACACAGCTGTTGGTATTACTTCACGTGGTTGTGACGTAATATTTAAGAATGAAATCTTTTCTGATGCGCGTTCTTTTGAAATATCTTTCAATTCCATACCTGTTTGATTTTCTAAATCTTCATATGATTTTTGTGATAATTTACCATTTGTCGCTGAAGATATATTCAAGATGGCATCTGCTACTTTTCTAGCTGTATCGATACGTGGACGATTCGTTCTAACTGATTCAGCATCTTCATCATTCCAAGTACCTACCATACTTTTAAGTTCTTCATATTCGTCTTTAACACTAAAGCTTACGCCGTGTGCACCAACTTTTGCTTTTTCAAGTAATGGACCTAAAGTCACATATTTATCGTAAATTTTAGTGTAATCTCTTTCTACAACTGCGAAGTTTGGCATTGTTTTACCTGGAACAGCTTCAACTTCACCTTTAGACCAATCTTTGACGATACCATATTCAGAACCCAACTCTTGTTTAGAGTCATGGCCAAGTGGTGTCGTTACAACGTCTTTAAATGTACCTGGTAAATAATCTTTTGCCATTTCAGAAACAGCTTTACTTAATGTTTTATAAATATCCCAGTCTGAACGTGATTCCCATAATGGATCAATAGCTGGATTAAATGGATGAATGAATGGATGCATGTCTGTTGATGATAAGTCATGTTTTTCATACCATGTTGCTGCTGGTAAGACGATATCTGAGTACAATGGTGTCGCAGTCATTCTGAAATCCAACGATACTAGTAAATCTAATTTACCTTCTGTATCTTCACGCCATTTAATTTCTTCTGGTTTATCTTCTTCATTAGGTTTAGCCATTAATCCTGAACGTGTACCTAATAAATGTTTCATAAAGTATTCTTGCCCTTTAGCAGAACTTGAAATTAAATTTGAACGCCAAACAAATAATGTTTTTGGATGGTTCTTTCTTAAATCTGGATCTTCGATCGCAAATTGCGTTTCTTTATTTTTCACAGATTCTATCGCTTTATTTAAAATAGCTTCATTTGAATCATCACCCTCATCTTTGGCTTCTTCCCCGAATAATAGACTATTTTTATTAAATTGAGGGTAAGATGGTAACCAACCTAATCTCGCTGCCGTCACATTATAATCAGCTGGATGTTGATGTTTAATATTATTTGCGAGTGGTGATTTCAATTTATCAACATTAGATTCTTCGTATTTCCATTGGTCCGTTGCAAAATAGAACCAACTTGTACCATTTTGTAAACGTGGTGGTCCTTGCCAGTCTTTAGCAAAGGCTACAGTATTCCATCCCTCAATTGGTCGACATTTTTCTTGTCCAACGTAGTGTGCCCAGCCACCACCGTTCACACCTTGACAGCCACATAATAGAACTAGATTTAAAATCGCGCGATAAATCGTATCTGAGTTGAACCAGTGGTTAATACCCGCACCCATGATAATCATTGAGCGCCCTTCTGTATCAATAGCATTTTGCGCAAACTCTCTTGCTACTTGTGTCACTAATTCTGGTTTAATACCTGTTACACGTTGCTGCCATGCTGGTGTATATTTTGATTCTGCATCATCATAAGATGTTGCTTCTAATTCATGGTTAAATCGTTTAATACCATATTGACTTGTCATCAAGTCATATACCGTCGCAACATACACTTCTTTGCCGTTAGCTAATGTGACTTTTCTAGCTGCAATCGGTCTTTCAAAGATGCCATCACCTTGACTATCAAAGTAAGGGAATTGAATCGTTTTGATTTCATATGTGTCTTCCGCCATAGACATTGCTGGATCAATCTTAGAACCATCTTCATTTTCTAATTTTAAGTTCCACTTCTTGCCTTCTTCCCAGCGTTGACCCATTGTGCCATTAGGTACTACAAATTGACGACTATTGATATCGTGAATGACCGGTTTCCATTCGCTATTTTCACTATCCATACCTAAATCACTTGCACGTAAAAATCGTCCTGCTTTATAACCATTGTCGTCTTCATCTAACATAATGACGAAAGGCATATCTGAATATTGTTTAGAATAGTTAATGAACATATCACTCGGATTATCTTGATAATATTCTTGTAAGATAACGTGTGTCATCGCTTGTGCTACCGCTGCATCTGTACCTGGATTAGGTGCTAACCAGTTATCTGCAAATTTAACATTTTCTGCGTAGTCTGGTGCTACAGAAACCACTTTAGTTCCTTTGTATCTTACTTCTGTCATAAAGTGTGCATCCGGTGTACGTGTAAGTGGTACATTTGAGCCCCACATAATAATATAAGCAGCATTGTACCAGTCACTTGATTCAGGTACGTCTGTTTGTTCACCCCAAATTTGAGGTGACGCAGGTGGTAGATCGGCATACCAATCATAGAAGCTTAGCATTTCTCCACCAAGTAAATTAATAAATCTCGCACCTGCTGCGTAACTAATCATTGACATCGCTGGAATAGGGGTGAATCCAGCAATTCGGTCTGGACCATCCTTTTTAATGGTATACAAAATTTGTGCAGCGATGATGTCTGTTACATCTTTCCAGTTAGCACGAACATGGCCACCTTTACCACGTGCTTGTTTATACATTTTCGCTTTCTCTTCATCTTCAACGATTGAAGCCCAAGCAGCAATGCGGTTACCATTATTTTCTTCTAATGCAGTCGTCCATAAATCTAATAATTTTCCTCTAATGTATGGATATTTCACACGAAGTGGACTATATTCATACCAAGAAAATGATGCACCACGAGGACAACCACGCGGTTCAAATTCTGGCATATCAGGACCACAACTTGGATAATCAATTTGTTGGTTCTCCCATGTGATCACACCATTTTTTACGAATACTTTCCATGAACATGATCCTGTACAGTTAACACCATGTGTTGTTCGAACTACTTTATCGTGACTCCATCTTTCACGGTACATTTTTTCCCATTCTCTACTTTTGCTCTCAAGAACTGACCAGTTTCCATTAAATTTTTCAGTTGGTTTGAAAAAGTTTAATCCAAATTTTCCCATCTATATGAATCCTCCTACCGTTAAAGGTATTAACTTATTCCGATTTGCCGTTTTACTTTTGAATTTATAATGATTGTACAATTTTTCACATATGATAGGTATTAGGGAATGTCCTAATTTGAATGGGGGAATCCCTAAAAAATAAAAAAAGCAGGCAGTGGTACTTAACTCTCTAAGAATTTGTAGTACCACGCCTGCAAGGATGACTTAACAATTAATATATTTAATTTTATTGTCATTGATAATTTGTTGATGTAAGTGTTGTTGTGTTGGATGGTAACTTTCATCAACGTCTATTAAACAGCGATAACCTGTTTCTGACATTTCTTCTGCTTTTAATAAAGCATCTTCTTTAGAACCTTTTATCACATATAATGTATCATCAACATTGCGTTCATGTTCTTGTGACACAACGTGTGCTTTATCGATATGATCAACAATCGCGCCTAATATACAGATACCTGGTTCACCTTCAAGTTCATGTTGTTGTAATTGATGTTCAATTGTACTTAATTTACCAATAATTACACGTTGGTTATAACACGTTGCATTAAAGACAATTGCAATCGAATAATCTTCAGTTGTATACGCAGTAATTTGTTTGATAATATGACCTAATCGCTTAATTCCCATATAGATAGCTAACGTACCACCATTAATGAGATTACGAATATCCGTTTCTTGATTGATTGAATCTTTGAAATGGCCTGTCGAGAACGTAACACTTGGTGCTACTGATCGTAATGTCAAACCTAAATCCATTGTTGCAACAGCTGCACTTGCCGAAGTGACACCAGGAACAATTTCGTAGTCAATGTCATAGTCTTTTAAAGTATTCACTTCTTCAGTAACACGACCAAATATCGCTGGATCGCCACCTTTAAGACGTATCACCGTTTGATATTGTTTTGCAGCCTCAACGATTTTCAAATTGATTTCATCTTGCTGTATATGTTTCGCATAAGGTTTTTTACCGACATCAATGATTTCAGCGTCAGCTGGTGCATATTGTAGGATAAGCGGATTAACTAAACGATCATACAGAATAACGTCTGCTTTCTTAATGCATCGCTCTGCTTTTTTAGTTAAAAGGTTGGGGTTCCCAGGACCCGCACCAATCAAATATACCTTTGCCTTCTCATTTATAGACATACATATACGTCTCCATCAATGACTTCCACTTGATATGTTTCAACACATCCCGTATCTGGTTCTTGGACTTCTCCACTTCTTAAATCAACTTTTTGATCATGTAATGGGCAATAAACATAGTCACCACTCACTGTTCCTTCTGATAAAGGCCCTTGTTTATGAGGACAAATATTATTAATTGCATGAATGTCTCCACTTTCAGTTAAGAAAATGCCAATTTCTTTACCATCAACAATTACTTTTTTACCAATTAATGGTGTTAATTCTTCTAATGTCGTTACTTTAACTTTTTCCATAGATTTCATCGTTTACACCCTCTCAACTTCAAAGATTTTTTGAGCTTCTTTATCTTCAACGATTGCTTCCCAAGGTTCGCCATGTCCATCAATCGCTTTTTTAGCATCCATAATTCTATCGAATAATTCTTTTTGACGTTCAGGATCTAATAACACTTCTTTGACGTTTTCAAAGCCTAAACGATTTAACCAAGGTGCAGTTCTTTCTGCGTAAATACCTGTTTCACGATAATATTGCATTAATGCACCACATAATTGGATAACATCATCTTCAGTTTCAACAGTAGTTAATAATTTACCTACAGTAACGTCTGTACCACCGTTACCGCCAATATAAATTTGATATCCATTTTCTACTGAGATAACACCGAAATCTTTAACACCAGATTCAACACAACTACGTGGGCAACCAGATACACCCATTTTAAATTTATGTGGTGTGTCGATATATTCAAATGTTTTTTCTAAACGAATACCTAAGCGTGTAGTATATTGTGTACCAAATCGACAGAATTCTTTACCGACACAACTTTTAACAGAACGTGTTTTCTTACCATAAGCTGAAGCTGAACGCATACCTAAATCTTTCCAAACTTGAGGTAATTCTTCTTTTTTCAATCCGTATAAACCGACACGTTGTGAACCTGTTACTTTAACTAAAGGTACGTTGTATTTTTTAGCAACTTCGCCTAATCGAATCAATTGATCAGCATCTGTTACGCCACCACGCATTTGTGGAATAACAGAGAATGTACCATCGTTTTGAATATTAGCATGGTAACGTTCATTTGCGAATCGTGATTCTTTTTCATCCTGGTGATCATGTGGATATACCATATTTAAATAGTAGTTAATTGCTGGTCGACATTTAGGGCAACCATTTTTATCTTTAAAATCGAGAACATGACGCACTTCTTTAGAAGTTTTAAGCCCTTTAGCTCTGATTTGCGTTACAATTTGGTCGCGTGTTAAGTCTGTACATGCACAAATACCAGTTGGTTTTGCTGCTACAAAGTCATCACCTAATGTGCATTGTAATAACTCGCCGATTTGACCTTTACATTTACCACAAGAGTTACCTGCTTTAGTTGCTTTTGTAACTTCGTCAACAGATGTTAAACCTTTCGTAGTAATTGCATTCACAATCGTACCTTTATCGACACCATTACAACCACAAATCGTTTCATCGTCTGGCATGTCAGCAATTGATGTTACCGCTTCTTCGCCACCTTTGTATAATAATGAAACCAATGTATAGTCTTCTAAAGATTCATGTTTTTTCATCATGTTATAAAATCTTGAACCATCATCCGTATCACCGTACAACACTGCTCCGACAACTTGACCTTCACTTAAGTACACTTTTTTATAAATGTTATCTACACTATTGAAAATTTCAATCCCATGGACATTATCATTTTCAACAATTTGTCCTGCGCTGTATAAATCACAGCCAGATACTTTTAATGAAGTGAATGTTGTAGACCCTTTATAACCTTCTGTTTCTTTGCCAGTTAAATAGTCGGCTAACACTTTACCTTGTTCATAAAGTGGTGCGACTAAACCGTATACTTTGCCATTATGTTCTGAACATTCACCGACAGCGTAAATATTTGGATCTGATGTTTGTAAATAGTCGTTAACGACAATACCTCTATTTACTTCTAAGCCAGCGTCTCGAGCGACTTGTGTAAATGGACGGATACCTACTGCCATAACGACTAAATCCGTCTCAATCACTCTTCCGTCTGCTAATCTAATCGCTTCAACATCATCTTTACCTATAATTTCTTTAGAGTTTGCTTGTAACTCGATATTCATACCTTGACGTTCTAAATCTGCTTTAAGCATACCACCAGCTTTACGGTCTAGCTGCATTTCCATTAGCCATTCTGCTAGGTGTAATACAGTAACTTCCATGCCTTGGTCCATAAGACCTCTTGCACATTCAAGTCCTAACAATCCACCACCAATGACGACTGCTCTTTTTTTCGTTTTAGCGATGTCAATCATACGTTCAGTATCTTCGATTGTTCTCCAACCAATTACACTTGGTAAATCTGAACCAGGTATAGGTAATACAAATGCACTTGAACCAGTTGCAAAAATACAGATATCGTATTTAACTTCAATACCTTTTGAAGTTGTTACCGTTTGAGCGGAACGATCAACTGTTTCCACTGGGTCATTAACGATTAACTCGATGTTATTTTCTTCATACCATTCATATGGATTCATGATTGTTTCTTCAACAGTCATTTTCTTTTGTAATATATTTGATAACATAATTCTGTTATAATTCGGGTAAGGTTCTTTACCAATAATCGTGATATCAAATTGTGAATCAGAACGTTCAAGAATTTCTTCGATCGTTCTTAAACCTGCCATGCCGTTTCCAATCATTACTAATTTTTGTTTAGTCATAAAATATGCCCCTTTTATCACTTAAAATTTACTTATTTTCCATTTGCAATATTTGTTATTATTAAATGTTTGAATTTATACATTTGTTTCTTCACTGTTATTCTATAACAAATCCCCTTAAAAATGTGATTAAATTCACAAATATTAGTAAAATCGGGGAATTCCCTAATACGCTATTTGCACATAAAATAATAGGAGTAGGACAATGCATTCAATACGAATGGCGTCCTACTCCTTATAATCTGAGTTTATTTATTATCTAATTGTTCTAAACGATCACTAATAATTAATTTTAAAATGTTATCAAAGTTGATAGATGGCGTAATATGCAGTGTACCTTGAATATCCATTTCCGAAATCAGGCGTTTCACTTTATTAACAAGGCGTCCATCATATAGAAACATAGGTACAACAATTAATGTTTCATACTGCTCAGCTAATTGGTCTAAATCATTTCTGAAGGTAATATCACCATATAATGTTCGACAAAAGACAGGTACGTCTTGCTTTAGCTTCTTACCAAAGGATTTCAACTCATCATGCGCTTGCGTATATGAAAAACTACCATGCGCAATAAGAACAATGGCATGATTTACCGAAGCATCCACATTAACGTCTCGAATTCGTCTTTCAACTAAATCGACCATTAAATCGTGTGTGCCAAGTGGTTCACTAATCTCGTAATGAATTTGTGGGTGTGTTTGTTTAATGTGCGCAAGTATATTCGGCACATCTACAATATAGTGCATGGCTGAAAAAATTAATAACGGCACCACTTTAAAATGTGTTTCTCCCGCTTGAATTAAACGCCCTATTGTATTCTCAATACTTTTCTCTTCACTCTCTATAAATGCGAGTTCATATTGATAGGTTTCATCTCTTAAGAGCGACTCTAAAAATGCTTCTAACGCTTGATTTTGGTCACCTTTTCTCATACCATGTGCAACTAAAATATTGGCTACCAATCCTGTCATCCCCCTTTAATCCATGTGCAATCACAATCCATTGAATGCGTCATTAAACTTTAAATGTTGATTAAAATCATATGTTTTTCTACTAATCAAGTCAAGTCTGTTGGTTAATTTGTCACTAATAAAAAAAGTTGAGACAAACATAGGGTAGAATTCCTAATGAATTCATTATCCTAGCCGTTAATCTCAACCAATCCGCCTTATTTATTAATTAAACTATCACGTGAACCATTCAAATAGGCATAAACTAAACCAATAAAGATACCCCCACCGATATAGTTACCAATTAAAGCAAACACAATATTTTTGATAACATCTAACCATGAAAGTGCATCTAAATTATAAAACACCATGCCTGCATATAAACCTGCATTAAAGACAACGTGTTCATAACCCATAAATACGAACACGACAACTCCTGCCGCAATAAAGAACGCTCTTGCTAATCCTTCTTTAAATAACATAGATACATAAATACCAATATTAATAAAGAAGTTACAAAAGATGGCTTTAACTAAAATATTTAGCCATGTTGATTCTACTGTCTTCATATGTACTGTTTTACTTAAACTGGCAATCATTTCCGGCGTCATTATATGTGTCCCTTTCATTAAGAAAAATAAAATAAATCCGCCAATAATATTTCCAATAAAGCAGAATAAGAAAATGAGTAGCATCTTATTAATAGTAATCGCTCTGTAATACCAGCCTACCGTTAAATACATAAAATTACTGGTCAATAATTCTGAATTAGTCAATACAATTAAAACTAAAGCTAAACTAAACGCAATCGCACCCAATAAATTAACTAATCCTTCGTTAGTTCCAGCAAATTGTGTTTTAATTGCTAACATAAATACAGTTACGATTGCTAATAAAAAACCTGACATCATCGCTTTCAAAGCGTATCGTCCAGGCGTTTTCTTTGCCATGATTTCTTTCGTCTGTACTTGTCCAACAGCCGCTTCTACAATATCACGAGTTGCGTGGGTATCTTCAACCGTTTTATTGTTCTTCAACATATGTATGCCCCCTACATCCTTTTCAAGTTATGTTTCAATTATATATTTTTTAAGAAAACATGAATAGATTAAATTTCAAACATCAAAAAAGTGAGGTGAGCTCGTGTCGTGTAAACACGATGCCACCTCACTTTGAGATTTACTATTTTTGTGATTTAAGTCTAGATAAATAACGCAATCCTGTAGCAAAGATACCATAGCCTAATGCAGTTCTTAACACATATTTAATTGCACTATTATCAATCGCTTTTGAATTCAATAGGATTGTAGGGATTAAAGTACTAACTGAAAATAAAGCAAGTACTTTCAAATATCTTTCCTTCATTTCATCAACCTCATTTCATCTACATTATAACGTAAATTTAGTGAGATTTTTTGACATCCTTATGACTTTTTACGTTTCAATAGTGCATCAAGTTGGTCTAACGTAGAATTCATTCCCGCTTCTACACCCATATCAAGTGCTTGTTGCGCAGCATCTTTCGTTGGTTGATGTAACACGCGTGCGTTCCTCTGATTCTGAAGTAAAATCCATGAAAATTTGCATACCAGGTAATGTTGTATCTTTTTCACCTTGAGGCGTAGCAAAGAAATCAAAATATTCAATGTGATGCGGTTTTTCGACTTTTTTATATTCTGTAAGTGTATAACTTGTTTGTTCTGGCATTTCAATCGCAAAGAAAGCATCCCCACCGGCAACCGGATTAAAACGATATACCTTTGTTTTGCCTCCTTGAGGATGGAACCATTGCTCAAATAACGCTTTCGTTGTGTACGATTCAAATACTTCATTGATTGGTGCTTCGAACGTTCTCGTAAATATAATTGTATTATCTTTGATCTGAATTGACATGTTAATCCCCCTACTTTAAAAAATGACTCACTCTGAATTTACCAGTTATTTATTTTTAATACAAAGATATAAAAAAACTCCCTTCAAAATTCACATGATCTCAATGTCTACTTTGAAGGGAGTCTATGCTTATATGTCGTATTTATTGTGACGAATGATTAGTCTTCAAGTGGAAATTCTAAATCGAATTCAACATGTAAGTCTTTGCCTAATAAGAATCCGCCAGTTTCAAGTTGTTGGTTAAATGTAATACCATATTTTTCACGATTAAGATTACCAGTAATAACTAAACCAGCTGTATTTTTACCGTTAAGTGGGTTTAAGCTAATACCTTTATAATCTAAATCAAATGTTTCTTCATGTGTTTGGTCTTTCATTGTTAAGTTACCAGTAACTGATTTTTCATCTACTTTTGTAATTTCAAATTTAATTTCTGGATAGTTTTCAGCGTCTAAGAAATCTGCGCTTTTAAGATGATTATCACGATCTGCTACTTTCGTATCAATTGAATTTGCTTTAACAGTAAACGTACCTTGTAATGAACTTAAATCGTTAAAATCACCTGAGATGTTAGCGTCAAATTCGTTAAAACGTCCTTTAACATTTGATACAACTAAGTGTTGAATAGAAAAGTTAACTCCTGAATGTGCTGGGTCTAAATTTAAATTAGCCATGTTTACATACCTCCAATATTTAAATTATGAAACTACGTAGCTGAAAACCAGTACGATAGTTTGTATAATTATTATACTTAGTATAATAAAGCAACTTAAATAGAAATACAAGTAAAACGACTCACATTTAAATGATTTAATGTGCTAACATTTCTTCTTTGATATCATCCTTATCTAATGAAGCAGGATAGTACGTTGGCCAGTGATCCATTTCTTTAAGTAATGTTTCATTGTTATCACCCATAAAGATATGGAAATGTTCAGCTTTCTTAGGTGCAATATTATGATCACTAAACTGAACATATTTCGGTAATGATGGCGTATCATTGTTTTTCAATTTATAAATAAATCTCACACCGCGATTACCTTTCTTATAATCTAAGATTTTTTTACCAACATATTCATACGTTCCAGTTACCTTATTCCCATTTTTTTCAAAAGTAATGTTGTCACCTTCAATATGAATGTTAGAAATATCAGTTTTATAACCTTTTTCATAGTATGCTTTATATTCTTTTGCGGTCATACTGCTATCTTCTTCAGATTTATGTTTCATAACATCATCTAAATCACCATTTTTTAAATAAGGATAAACTGATTGCCATTCACCTTCATAATCTGATAGCGCACGATCTTTAACTTGCTCATCTTTAAAATAACCATCTGAAATTGCTTTGTCATGCTTATGTTCAGCTTTGTCATCTTGCACTTTTATATTGGAATCCAATGCTTTATCTAAAGCTTCAATATTTTTGTTCATTAATGTTTGATAATTTATTGATGTGTCTTTAGATTGTTCTTTATTTAATCACTCCATATTATAGAATTTTAATGGCTTGGCGTTGGTTTCTTTTCTGATTGTCTCAGTCACTTTGTTGGCAACATTATCTTCGTATAATATGTATTTAACATTTTTATCATTTATCTCTTTAACTAATTGTGTAAGTGCTTTTTGAGAAGGGTCTTCAGCGTTCATATTTTGAATTCCCTTTTGAACAAAGCCATAGCGATCTGCGAGATAACCTAATGATTCATGTGAAATAAATACAGCATTACCTTGTTTATCTTTAGTAATGTCTTTTAATTTATTGTCAATGTCATCTAATGATTTTTCTAATTTTTTATAATTTTTCTCATATTCATTTTTATGTTTTGGATCTTTAGCTACTAACTGTTCTTTAATTTCTTTAGCAAAGATTTTATTTTTCTCAGGATCTAACCATACGTGTGGATCATATCCGCCATGATGATGGTGGTGATGTTCATGTGCATCTGCATGTTCTTCATCACCGTGTTCATGCTGATCTGTGAGTAATGTTGAACGGTCTAATTTATCTTGTAATGATACTTTCTTTTTATCATCTTTAATTGTTGCTGCAACTTTCTTAGCGACTGGATCTAAATCGTCACCTGTATACACGAATAAATCAGATTTATTAACCTTTAACATGTCTTTCTGAGTTGGTTCATAATCATGTAAGTCTGAGCCAGCAGGATAAATGGATGATACATTCACATGATTACCACCTATTTGTTCTATAAAAGATTGTAAAGGATAAACGGTTGTAGACACATTGATTTTATCGCCATCCTTTGACGCCTTATTAGAACTATCTTCTTTTCCGCAAGCTACTAAAACACATAATATTATAGATAATAAAACGGTAAGACTTAAAAATCGCTTCATAATGCTCCTCCTAAATAGTAATAATTACGATTTAAAAGTATAGCTTCATTTGTATAAAATTACAATAGTTTTTTTAATTTTCTTATTCATCGTTTTAAAGAAATGACATCGATTAAAATTGATTTATTATATTAATCTCTCGATACATGGTTATCATTATTAGATTCAATGCTTTTGAAATTTAAACCTTCACTTCACGCTAGTAGCATGATTTTCTATGCTGGGCCACCCCATTCTGTTTTGCTTGTCGAATTTCTGGGTGAAATTCTCTTTGCTGGTGCCCCCACCCCAGCTTGCTTTGCTTGTTGAATTTCTGGGTGAAATTCTTTTTGCTGGGGCCCCGGATGACAAAAACGCCCTTCAAAGTTTCATTTTTCAATGTTTACTTCGAAGGGCGTATATCAATTTTAGTGTTAATGCTTATGACACGTTCATTTCAGCATTATAAGTATTTCGTCCACTCTTTAACTTTGTATGGATCTTTTACTTTTTTACCATTGATAAAAACAGTTGGAACTGTGTCAATTTTATTATCTTCTGTTAGTTTCTTTTGTTCGTCAGCTTTTTTCCAAGCGTTACTATTTTTAGTTTTATATTGTTTTTTAATTTCTGTTTTCTGTTGACTTGTAATATCTAATTTATCAATTTCTCTATCTAAAAAGTCTTCAGTCAGCCACTTTTTATTTTCGTCTTTTTGGTTGGCAAATACATTACGTTGAAATGTTAAGTATTTATTAGGCGCAACCTCTTGTACTGCATTGCCAGCTCTTGAACCAACTATAGAGTCTTTATCTAGAAAGCCAGCATTTACAAATTGGTACTCGACTTTATTCGTATCAATATAGTCTTTTTTTATTGTAGGCATGACGTTCTCTTCAACTTTTTTACAGTACGGACATTTAAAATCTCCATACTCAACGATTAAAATCTTCCCGTTTTTTGTTTTAGGTGGTTGTTTCTCTTTGTTGTTAGTACATGCACTCATGATGACGATGATAACCATCAACATGCTTAAAATTGAAATGATTTTCTTCATAGATGCTCCTTTTCATTTTGTATTAATTCATGTTTTCTTCTTTATAATCAGCATCATGTGATTCTATATATTGCTTTGTATCGAAGTTATCCAAATATTTTCCCTTTTTCCCATCAAATTGATATGTGTAGTAATGAACTTCCTCATTATTACTTAATGGCTTATAAGCTAAAACAACATACTTACCATCTTCATAAACATAAATATTCGCATCTTTTTTATCAAAGTGCTTAACCATATCGCCTGTATCATGCTTAGCCATTTGTTCTTGCTTTTGATCTTGCATTTTTACAGCTTTATCTATTTTATCTACATATTTATCATTACCGCATGCTGCTAGCAATACGATACCTAAAGTTAACATAACTAATATACGTTTCATACATTCACTCCTATTGCCCAATTCTATAAATCTCACCTTATACTTCTGTTGCAAATACTATCATACAATGGTTTTAGATTATGCGCTAGTTCATAAAAATTTAGTTTTGTAAAAATATTTATTATTATAAATTAAATATAAATTTCCATCTACAACTAAAGTACGATGTAATTTAATTAGTTATTATGTGTAATATTTAATGTAATTTGCTAAAATGAAATGTAATTCTTAAAAATACAGAGGAGTAGATGAATATGAAATTCGTAACTTTAACATCGGGGGAATTTGAGAAATTTACGTCCAGTCATTTCTCACATTATACGCAATCACGAATTCACTTTGAAAATAGAAATGAATTAAAGGGTGATGTACACATTGTAGGTGTCAAAGATGACAGTAACAACGTTATCGCCGCTACATTAATGACTGAAGCGCGTGCATTAAAAGTATTCAAATATTTTTATACACATCGTGGACCGGTAATGGACTACAGTAATATTGAATTGGTTCACTTTTTCTTTAAATCATTAACACGCTATTTAAAAAAACACAATTGCCTATATGTCTTAGTTGATCCATATATTTTAGAGAACTTACGTAACGCAGACGGAGAAATTTTAGAGAGCTATGATAATCGTGCCGTAATCAAAACGTTGGAAGAACTGGGTTATAAACATCAAGGATGGTCAGTTGGTTACAGTACAATGAGTCAAATACGTTGGTTATCTATCTTAGATTTAAAAGATAAATCAGAAGATCAACTGCTTAAAGAAATGGACTATCAAACTCGTCGTAATATTAAAAAAACGTATGAAATGGGTGTAAAAGTAAGAACACTTCCTATGGATGAAACAGATACTTTCTTCGAATTGTTCCAAATGGCCGAAGAAAAACATGGCTTCAAATTTAGAGACAAACCTTACTTTTATGAAATGCAAAAAACATACAAAGACCATGCTATGCTAAAACTTGCTTATATCGATTTAAAAGATTATTTATCTACTCTTCAAGAAAAGCATGATACATTAACACAACAATTAGCGGACGTTGATGCAGTGTTGAAAGAAAATCCGAATTCTAAGAAAAATAAAAATAAGCGCACGCAAATACAACAACAAGTTGATAGTAACGAACGTAAATTAAATGAAACGAAAGATAAAATCGCCCAAGAAGGCGAAATACTTAATCTAGCCGCTGCTTTATATTTATATAATGACCATGAAGTTTATTACCTATCCAGCGGTTCTAACCCTAAATATAATGCGTACATGGGTGCGTATCGATTACAATGGGACATGATTAAATTCGCGAAAGAACATAACGTTGATCGTTATAATTTCTATGGTATTACTGGAGATTTTAGCGAAGATGCTGAAGACTTCGGTGTACAACAATTCAAAAAAGGATTCAACGCGAATGTGTATGAATATATTGGTGATTTCATCAAACCTATCAAACCTTTCGCATACCGAGTTATGCAACTTTTAAATCGTAAATAAGCACGATAAAAAACATTTCAACTAAAAAACACTTCCTAAAGCACATGTGAGTACTTTAGGAAGTGTTTTGTTATTAGTCTTCATTGATTACATTTAAGAAACGACGTAATTCTTCTGTTTTGGGATGTTCGAAGATGTCTTCCGGTGCCCCTTGTTCACCTATACGTCCTTCATGTATAAAGACGATTTTATTTGAAACTTGACGTGCGAAACGCATTTCATGCGTAACAATGACCATTGTCATTCCTTCATCAGCTAATTCTTTGATTACACGAAGTACATCATTCACTAATTCTGGATCTAAAGCAGACGTTGGCTCATCAAATAGCATTACTTGTGGATTCATTGCTAATGCTCTAGCAATGGCTACACGTTGTTGTTGACCACCTGATAGCGCATGTGGGCGTTGATCTTTAACACTTGTTAAACCAACTTTTTCAAGTAACCCCATCGCTCTTTCTTTAGCATCTGCTTTATTCATTTTCTTAACCGTCACTAACCCTTCCATAACATTTTCCAATGCTGATTTATGCGGAAATAGGTTATAACTTTGAAATACCATACCCGATTGCTTGCGTACGCTTATTTGAGACTTTTTATTGTTAGCTGTGTAGCTTTCACCATTAACCGTTACGTTACCTTCAGTTGGAATTTCTAAAGCATTAATCATACGTAGTAATGTCGTCTTACCTGAACCAGATCGTCCAATCAGTGTCACGACTTCCCCTTTATCTACATTTAAATCAATACCTTTAATGACTTCTTTATCATTGAACGATTTATGGATACCACTTAATTCAATCATGAGTTATACCCTCTTTCAATATATGATTCATAGAAGCTTTGAATAACTGAAATGATGAAACATACTACCCAATACATAACAGCTACAAGTATATAAATTGTGAAATACTCATAAGTTGTAGAAGCGACTTCTTGAGCTTTACGGAACATTTCTGCTACCAAGATAAAGCCAAGTAATGATGTATCTTTAATTAAACTTAAGAATGTATTACCTAAAGCCGGAATTGAAACACGAATCGCTTGTGGCAATATAATTCTTTGAATGGTTTGTCTATAGTTCATCCCTATAGAATAAGCCGCTTCAGTTTGACCTTTAGGTATTGAAATAATTCCACCACGTATAATTTCTGATGCATACGCACCAACATTAAGAGATAAACCAATGATAGCTGATACAACGGATGATAATGTCCATTGTTCATCAGCGTTACCCGTTAATAAACGCCCTAGTTCAGGAATACCATAAAAGATAATGAATAATTGAACGATCATCGGTGTACCACGAATAATTGACACATAAACACGTGCAATACCTTTTAAAACTTTACTTGTTGAAATACGCATTAACGCTGTAAATAAAGCAATGATCAAACCTAAGATAAATGTAACAATGGTAATTGGAATAGAATATTTTAATAATCCTTCCAACATCGGTCCAAATGCTTGCCCTGCCGCATCTAATGCATGTTGTTGTTGACTATTTAGGCTCAGAAACATTTTCACCGAACCATTTCTTACCAATTTTTGCTAATTCGCCATTTTCTTTTAATGTTTTAATGCCATCATTGAAATCAGATACAACTTTTTCATCAACATCTTTATTAAATGCAAATGCTGATTTACTTTGTTCTGCATTACCTTTGATTGCTTTGATTTTAGCATTTGGTTTTTGTTTTTTATAGTCTAAGTAAGATAAGCTATCGTTAAATGTACCATCAACACGATTAGATAATAATAAGTCCATCGCTTGGTTAAAGCCATCAACTTTCGTAATATCTGCACCTTTATCTTTAGCTAATTGACCATAGTTTGACGTAAATGTTTGCGCCATTTTCTTACCTTTAACATCATCAAATGATTTGATATCTTTTTCATTTTCACGAACTACTAAAACTGCGCTTGAATACGTGTAAGGTGTAGAGAATTTATATTTATTCTCTCTTTCTTTATTTACACCTACTTGGTTAGCAATCACATCAAAACGTTTAGCGTCTAAGCCAGCAAACATTGAATCCCATGATGTTTCATTGAATTTAAGTTTGTAACCTTTTTCTTTTGCAACTGCTTTGATGACATCAATATCGTAACCAGTTAATTTGTCTTGTTTATTATGGAAAGTGAATGGTGCATATGTACCTTCAGTTCCTACTTTCAGTGTTTTACTATCACTATTGCTACTACTTGATTTAGAATCACTATTTTTATCTGATGATCCTCCATTTCCACAAGCAGCTAACACAAAGATAAGTGCTAAAGCAACAAATAAAAGTCTTTTCATCTACCTTGTCCTCCATATTCCTATTAGATTAGTCAGAATAAATTAATTCTAATCTCATAGGTAGGAATAGTCAACATTATTTTTATGTTTAATTAAGTGTTCAGAATGTTTGGATATTAATGATAAAGAAAAGAGACCAAGACATAAAGCGTTTATGTTTTAGGGAAGACATGGATTACATTCCTAAAGCTACATTGGAATATCAAGTATTTTCCAAATCACGCTCATCTTGATCTCTTATCATTTCGTGCAATACATTATTAACTTATTGATCTTGCAACTTCGCTTCAGCCTTTACTTTTTTCTTGCTTTTAATTAAAAATGTAAGCAATAAACTAATAATCGTAATGATTACAGCAAACATAAACCCTGAATGGTAACCATGAAGCATAGCATCAATCTGTATTTGTCCTGCCGTTTCAGTTTTATTCATACCGTGATAATCATGCATTGTCGGTTGAAAGTTTTTACTTGCTGTACTTAATATCGTAATCAAGCCTGCTGTTCCAATTGAACCGGCAATTTGTTGAATGGTATTTGTCATTGACGAACCATGTGCATTAAGTTCTGGTGTTAGTTGATTCATTGTATGTGTCATAATTGGCATTAAGCCCAATGCGATACCAATCATACGAATCGCATAAATCGTTGCTAACATAATGGTTGACGTATGCTCGTCCATCACTACAAAGTACGATGTCGTTACCAGTACAATAAACATGCCTATAATCGCTAATACTTTAGCCCCAAACGTTTCATATAACCATCCTGAAATAATCGACATGATGGCCATCACAATGGCACCTGGAAGTAAGATAAGTCCTGAGTCAATCGGTGTTCGACCTAGCAAGTTTTGTACAAACATTGGCAATACTGTTTCAGAACCAATCATTGAAATCATGGTTGCAGCCATTATCGATAACCCAACTGCAAACTCTTTATTCTTAAATACTTTAAAGCTTAATAACGGATTATCAAGTTTTTCTTGGCGCCAAATAAACAAACCTACTAATATTAAGCCACCAATAATCGTGGTTAAGACAAGCGGATCATCCCATCCATCACTCGAAATAGAACTTACACCGTATAACAATCCACCAAAACCTAGTATTGATAATGTGATAGAAATGAGATCGATAGGTGTTCTAACGGTTGTTCCTACATTTTTAATAATTTTTAATGCAATCAGAAATGTGATTGCTGAAATCGGTGCAACGACATGGAACAGTGATCGCCAATTAAAATATTCCACTAAATAACCAGATAATGTAGGTCCAATGGCTGGAGCAAGACCTATAACGAGTCCAAACATCCCCATATATTTACCACGTTCATGCGGTTGAAAGATATCTAGAATGGTCGTCATCATCAATGGCATCATAATACCTGAGCCTAAAGCTTGTATAATTCGAGCAATTAAAAGTATCGTAAAGTTCGGACTAAAACCACCTAGCATCGTCCCAAGGAAGAAGATGACAATTCCAGTTAAGAAGACTTGTCTCGTAGAGTATCGCTGTATAATAAATGCAGATAACGGAATAACAACGCCATTAGTGAGTAAGAATGCTGTTGTTAACCATTGAACTTGTGAATATTCAATATTGAAATCTTTCATGATACTCGGCAATGCTGTAGTAAGTAATGTTTCATTAAGTAATCCAAAGAATCCACCTAATAACATCGTAAATATCATTGCTAATTTTTGTTTATGTGACATACTATTCCCCTTCTATCTATTTATGCGTTCAATAGATACATTTGACTATTATACAATATCATTTTTTGATTTTCATATAAGATATTAATATTATTTTTATAAATCGTAATAATTACTATTTACATTTTTACTATTTTCCTTTATGCTTTTAAAAAGGAGGAATCAAATATGAAACTAGATTTACAAACAGCACGTCGTAATTTGAACAGTCCTAATATCAAAACGCGCAAGCGTGCATTAAAAGTCATCAAACAACATAAACGCAATCGTAAATCAGCTTAATACAATCCATTTCTTCCATAAATAACTCCTAAAAAAGGAGTAGCACATGTAATCTATCGCATAGCATTACTTGTACTACTCCTTTAATTTATGAATTATAAATAATAATGATCAATGACATTTAAATTGTCATCTAATTCGTAAATTAGCGGTGCACCTGTTTTAATTTCATATCCAATAATATCTTCATCAGATACATTATCCAAATATTTAATTAACGCACGTATTGAATTACCATGTGCAGCGACTAAAACCGTTTCTCCATCTAATAGATGTTGAGAAATTTTATCTGTCCAAATGGGTACCACTCGTTCTAATGTCGTTTTTAAACTTTCTGAATAAGGCATCATGCGATGATCTAAATGTCTATAACGACGATCTTTTAAATAAGATTCACGTTGTTCTTCAGTTTGTGCAGGTGGTTTAACATCATATGAGCGTCGCCATTGATGCACTTGTTCTTCACCAAATTCTTTACGTGCTTCATCTTTATTAAGTCCTTGTAATTTACCATAATGGCGTTCATTTAAACGCCAACTCTTATGGACTGGAATCCATTCTTGATCTGATTCAGCTAATAAAAACTGAGTTGTTTCTAATGCTCTCGTTAATAATGAAGTAAACGCTACATCAATTTCAATGCCATTTTCTTTTAATTTACGCCCAGATGTTATGGCTTCATTACGTCCCTGTTCAGATAGTTGAACATCTTCCCAACCTGTAAATAAATTTTTAGCATTCCATTCACTTTGACCGTGACGACATAAAATTAATTTTGGCATATAAAACACCTTCCTATACGTTAGATCGATTGTATGATTTCATTTAGCATGTCATCAATCAATGCCTAACTTCTAATTTAAAATTTACTTCCCTATGCTTTGCAACAAGTGACTTACTCTTTTTCTATTACATTTATTATAAAACTATTTCGCCAAATTTCATAATATCTAAGATTCAGTCCCTTAATGCCATAAATGACGTCATTTTGTCATGTTCGTTATCTTCAGTACATCTTTGATATGTTTTTTTGATTTTGTAGTAACCTATGTCATCAATTAAGGTGCTATAGTGTATCTACCGTAATCAACAGCAAGACTTATTGGGATATCGTGATTAAATGCTATTAATTCAAAGAGCTAACTAAAATTGTGCATCGTTTCGTTTTAGTCCCTATGCATTTAAGTCAGCTACTGCGAATACTTTGGTTAATTCATAATATTGTATTGCCTTAGCCTAAATTTAGTATTTTTAGTTACATTACAAAAACCAATTTTAAAGGAGATTATTTAATATGAAGAAATCAATATTTACGTTAATGACGATGGTATCTTTAGGTGCCGCAGGATTGCAATCAGGTCAAGCGCACGCAAGTGAAATGACACACAACCAACAACAATCATGTCAATATAATCAACATACACAGTTACAACAAACTCAACCTTCACAACAAAATCAATATTCAAAGGTAGCATCAGCAGCAACTACAACTTCAAATACTACTGATACTTCATCAGAAAATACTGCATCAACAAGTAATACTACAACTTCTAGTGATGAAAGTTCATCTTCAGTATACAAACAATTTATCGCAGCTGGAGGAACGCAAGAACTATGGGAGAAAATTGTCTTACCTGAATCCGGTGGAGATCCTAATGCGTCTAACGGACAATATCATGGTTTAGGACAAACCAATCAATCTTGGGGTTATGGTTCAGTTGAAACTCAAACTAAAGGCATGATTTCATATGCTAAAGAACGCTATGGCTCTATTGAAGCTGCGATTAGTTTCCGTGAATCAAACGGATGGTGGTAACATCCAATATAAATAAATGAACATATATTAAGAAAAAGCTGGGACAAAATAAAATGTCCCAGCTTAATTTATCATTTTGGCAGTAGCTGACTGATTTGAAAATGCGCTTAGATCAAGCTTTTTCAAACCTAGTCATCCTTGCGCGCGGGGCCCCAACAAAGAGAATTTCACTAAGAAATTCTACAAACAAAGCAAGCTGGGAGTGGACGACGAATTCAAAAGAATTCTGTCCCGCTCCCATTTGACGAAGCGCCTATAATT
>NZ_JAESMM010000021.1:0-1216 GCF_017893165.1 Staphylococcus sp. GDX8P54P | reverse complement strand
TTTCTGGCTTATCATTCAAGCCTTTACGACGTTTATCATTCCAATCTTTGTATTTCGCGAATTGAATTTTACCAATATAGAATGGGTTTGAGAGAATATAAGTAACAGCTGAAATACTAAAAGGATTACCTTTCTTAGTGACATAACCTTTATGATTGAGTGCGTTGGCAATTTTACGATAACCATGACCTTTGGCGTAAGATTCAAAAATATATTTCACAATATTGGCTTCATGTTGATTAATCATGAGTTCATGTTTATTGTAGGGTACTTTATCGTAAGCTAAAGGAAGGTTCCCCTGATAATACCCTTCTTGGGCTCGTATCGTTTGGCCCATAAAAATATTGTCCACAATATTATTTCGCTCGAATTCAGCGAAGCTCGCAAGTATCTGAAGCATAAGCTTACCACTACTTGTGTTAACTTCCATACGTTCAGATAGACTGAAAAATTCGACATTTTGTTTATGCAAATCTTCGACAATTTTGAGTAAGTCTGATGTATTACGTGCTAATCGGTTTGTTTTGTAGACCATGACACAATCGATATGACCATTTTTTGCGTCTTGTAACATACGTTGAAGTGCAGGGCGGTTCATGGATTTTCCAGAAATACCTCGATCAGCATATACATCTATAACTTTGAAGTTATTGAAATCACAGTATTCTTGAATCTGATTGACCTGCCCCTGTATTGAAAAGCCTTCTGAACTTTGAATTTCAGTCGATACACGTACGTAAATACCCACGCGCTTGTTTTTATATTCTTGCATGATTTTTCATCCTTTCTGATTAAGCAATCGTTGATTGCGTCGTTTGATTGACGATGTTTAAGGGTTCATTTTTGAAATAGATACCCGTAAGTGTTTTATTTTTGTTAATATGAATTTCATCAATGTAAGGGTACAACATGTTTAACGTGAAACGTTGTTGAATGATATTTTGAAAAGCCTTTTGAATTTGATACGCATTGATTGATAATATAGGTTTTGAATGTTGTCGCGATGATTGTGTTTGTTTTCTGAAAGCTTCTGCATCAATTTTACCTTGGGCTAATTTTTCTATCAGCTGCTCTTGATTGATTGTAGCTTTAGTTTCTATATCTCTTTGTCTTTTGAGTCGTTGTTGAATAGTATGATTTTTTTATCCTTTCTTGTTAGACAATCGATTATTGAGAGGTTTTGTTCACAAAGTTCAAAGGTTAATTTTTGAAATAA
>NZ_JAESMM010000020.1:3393-5128 GCF_017893165.1 Staphylococcus sp. GDX8P54P | reverse complement strand
AATGAACATTGAAAACTGAATGACAATATGTCAACGTTAATTCCAATAAACAGTAACTTAACTGTTACAAACACTATTTAGTATTATGAGCTAATCAAACATCATAAATTTTTATGGAGAGTTTGATCCTGGCTCAGGATGAACGCTGGCGGCGTGCCTAATACATGCAAGTCGAGCGAACAGATAAGGAGCTTGCTCCTTTGACGTTAGCGGCGGACGGGTGAGTAACACGTGGGTAACCTACCTATAAGACTGGGATAACTTCGGGAAACCGGAGCTAATACCGGATAATATTTCGAACCGCATGGTTCGATAGTGAAAGATGGTTTTGCTATCACTTATAGATGGACCCGCGCCGTATTAGCTAGTTGGTAAGGTAACGGCTTACCAAGGCGACGATACGTAGCCGACCTGAGAGGGTGATCGGCCACACTGGAACTGAGACACGGTCCAGACTCCTACGGGAGGCAGCAGTAGGGAATCTTCCGCAATGGGCGAAAGCCTGACGGAGCAACGCCGCGTGAGTGATGAAGGTCTTCGGATCGTAAAACTCTGTTATTAGGGAAGAACATACGTGTAAGTAACTGTGCACGTCTTGACGGTACCTAATCAGAAAGCCACGGCTAACTACGTGCCAGCAGCCGCGGTAATACGTAGGTGGCAAGCGTTATCCGGAATTATTGGGCGTAAAGCGCGCGTAGGCGGTTTTTTAAGTCTGATGTGAAAGCCCACGGCTCAACCGTGGAGGGTCATTGGAAACTGGAAAACTTGAGTGCAGAAGAGGAAAGTGGAATTCCATGTGTAGCGGTGAAATGCGCAGAGATATGGAGGAACACCAGTGGCGAAGGCGACTTTCTGGTCTGTAACTGACGCTGATGTGCGAAAGCGTGGGGATCAAACAGGATTAGATACCCTGGTAGTCCACGCCGTAAACGATGAGTGCTAAGTGTTAGGGGGTTTCCGCCCCTTAGTGCTGCAGCTAACGCATTAAGCACTCCGCCTGGGGAGTACGACCGCAAGGTTGAAACTCAAAGGAATTGACGGGGACCCGCACAAGCGGTGGAGCATGTGGTTTAATTCGAAGCAACGCGAAGAACCTTACCAAATCTTGACATCCTTTGACAACTCTAGAGATAGAGCCTTCCCCTTCGGGGGACAAAGTGACAGGTGGTGCATGGTTGTCGTCAGCTCGTGTCGTGAGATGTTGGGTTAAGTCCCGCAACGAGCGCAACCCTTAAGCTTAGTTGCCATCATTAAGTTGGGCACTCTAAGTTGACTGCCGGTGACAAACCGGAGGAAGGTGGGGATGACGTCAAATCATCATGCCCCTTATGATTTGGGCTACACACGTGCTACAATGGACAATACAAAGGGTAGCGAAACCGCGAGGTCAAGCAAATCCCATAAAGTTGTTCTCAGTTCGGATTGTAGTCTGCAACTCGACTACATGAAGCTGGAATCGCTAGTAATCGTAGATCAGCATGCTACGGTGAATACGTTCCCGGGTCTTGTACACACCGCCCGTCACACCACGAGAGTTTGTAACACCCGAAGCCGGTGGAGTAACCATTTGGAGCTAGCCGTCGAAGGTGGGACAAATGATTGGGGTGAAGTCGTAACAAGGTAGCCGTATCGGAAGGTGCGGCTGGATCACCTCCTTTCTAAGGATATATTCGGAACATCTCGTAGAGATGAGGAATAACGTGACATATTGTATTCAGTTTTGAATGTTTAT
>NZ_JAESMM010000020.1:3187-3324 GCF_017893165.1 Staphylococcus sp. GDX8P54P | reverse complement strand
CATTGAAAACTAGATAAGTAAGTAAAAATAGATTTTACCAAGCAAAACCGAGTGAATAAGAGTTTTAAAAAAGCTTGAATTCATAAAATATAATCGCTAGTGTTCGAAAGAACACTCACAAGATTAATAACAGGTTT
>NZ_JAESMM010000020.1:0-3171 GCF_017893165.1 Staphylococcus sp. GDX8P54P | reverse complement strand
TGGTGGAAACATAGATTAAGTTATTAAGGGCGCACGGTGGATGCCTTGGCACTAGAAGCCGACGAAGGACGTTACTAACGACGATATGCTTTGGGTAGCTGTAAGTAAGCGTTGATCCAGAGATTTCCGAATGGGGGAACCCAGCACGAGTTATGTCGTGTTATCGACAAGTGAATTCATAGCTTGTCAGAAGGCAGACCCGGAGAACTGAAACATCTTAGTACCCGGAGGAAGAGAAAGAAAAATCGATTCCCTGAGTAGCGGCGAGCGAAACGGGAAGAGCCCAAACCAATAAGCTTGCTTATTGGGGTTGTAGGACACTCTATACGGAGTTACAAAGGAATATATTAGACGAATCATCTGGAAAGTTGAATCAAAGAAGGTAATAATCCTGTAGTTGAAAATATATTCTCTCTTGAGTGGATCCTGAGTACGACGGAGCACGTGAAATTCCGTCGGAATCTGGGAGGACCATCTCCTAAGGCTAAATACTCTCTAGTGACCGATAGTGAACCAGTACCGTGAGGGAAAGGTGAAAAGTACCCCGGAAGGGGAGTGAAAGAGAACTTGAAACCGTGTGCTTACAAGTAGTCAGAGCCCGTTAATGGGTGATGGCGTGCCTTTTGTAGAATGAACCGGCGAGTTACGATCTGATGCAAGGTTAAGCAGGAAATGTGGAGCCGTAGCGAAAGCGAGTCTGAATAGGGCGTTGAGTATTTGGTCGTAGACCCGAAACCAGGTGATCTACCCATGGTCAGGTTGAAGTTCAGGTAACACTGAATGGAGGACCGAACCGACTTACGTTGAAAAGTGAGCGGATGAACTGTGGGTAGCGGAGAAATTCCAATCGAACTTGGAGATAGCTGGTTCTCTCCGAAATAGCTTTAGGGCTAGCCTCAAGTGATGATTATTGGAGGTAGAGCACTGTTTGGACGAGGGGCCCCTCTCGGGTTACCGAATTCAGACAAACTCCGAATGCCAATTAATTTAACTTGGGAGTCAGAACATGGGTGATAAGGTCCGTGTTCGAAAGGGAAACAGCCCAGACCACCAGCTAAGGTCCCAAAATATATGTTAAGTGGAAAAGGATGTGGCGTTGCCCAGACAACTAGGATGTTGGCTTAGAAGCAGCCATCATTTAAAGAGTGCGTAATAGCTCACTAGTCGAGTGACACTGCGCCGAAAATGTACCGGGGCTAAACATATTACCGAAGCTGTGGATTGTCCGTAGGACAATGGTAGGAGAGCGTTCTAAGGGCGTTGAAGCATGATCGCAAGGACATGTGGAGCGCTTAGAAGTGAGAATGCCGGTGTGAGTAGCGAAAGACGGGTGAGAATCCCGTCCACCGATTGACTAAGGTTTCCAGAGGAAGGCTCGTCCGCTCTGGGTTAGTCGGGTCCTAAGCTGAGGCCGACAGGCGTAGGCGATGGATAACAGGTTGATATTCCTGTACCACCTAACATCGTTTTAATCGATGGGGGGACGCAGTAGGATAGGCGAAGCGTACGATTGGATTGTACGTCTAAGCAGTGAGATTGAGTGTTAGGCAAATCCGGCACTCTTAAGATTGAGCTGTGATGGGGAGAGGAAATTGTTTCCTCGAGTCGTTGATTTCACACTGCCGAGAAAAGCCTCTAGATAGATATTAGGTGCCCGTACCGCAAACCGACACAGGTAGTCAAGATGAGAATTCTAAGGTGAGCGAGCGAACTCTCGTTAAGGAACTCGGCAAAATGACCCCGTAACTTCGGGAGAAGGGGTGCTCTTTAGGGTGCAAGCCCAGAAGAGCCGCAGTGAATAGGCCCAAGCGACTGTTTATCAAAAACACAGGTCTCTGCTAAACCGTAAGGTGATGTATAGGGGCTGACGCCTGCCCGGTGCTGGAAGGTTAAGAGGAGTGGTTAGCTTCTGCGAAGCTACGAATCGAAGCCCCAGTAAACGGCGGCCGTAACTATAACGGTCCTAAGGTAGCGAAATTCCTTGTCGGGTAAGTTCCGACCCGCACGAAAGGCGTAACGATTTGGGCACTGTCTCAACGAGAGACTCGGTGAAATCATAGTACCTGTGAAGATGCAGGTTACCCGCGACAGGACGGAAAGACCCCGTGGAGCTTTACTGTAGCCTGATATTGAAATTCGGCACAGCTTGTACAGGATAGGTAGGAGCCTTTGAAACGTGAGCGCTAGCTTACGTGGAGGCGCTGGTGGGATACTACCCTAGCTGTGTTGGCTTTCTAACCCGCACCACTTATCGTGGTGGGAGACAGTGTCAGGCGGGCAGTTTGACTGGGGCGGTCGCCTCCTAAAAGGTAACGGAGGCGCTCAAAGGTTCCCTCAGAATGGTTGGAAATCATTCATAGAGTGTAAAGGCATAAGGGAGCTTGACTGCGAGACCTACAAGTCGAGCAGGGTCGAAAGACGGACTTAGTGATCCGGTGGTTCCGCATGGAAGGGCCATCGCTCAACGGATAAAAGCTACCCCGGGGATAACAGGCTTATCTCCCCCAAGAGTTCACATCGACGGGGAGGTTTGGCACCTCGATGTCGGCTCATCGCATCCTGGGGCTGTAGTCGGTCCCAAGGGTTGGGCTGTTCGCCCATTAAAGCGGTACGCGAGCTGGGTTCAGAACGTCGTGAGACAGTTCGGTCCCTATCCGTCGTGGGCGTAGGAAATTTGAGAGGAGCTGTCCTTAGTACGAGAGGACCGGGATGGACATACCTCTGGTGTACCAGTTGTCGTGCCAACGGCATAGCTGGGTAGCTATGTATGGACGGGATAAGTGCTGAAAGCATCTAAGCATGAAGCCCCCCTCAAGATGAGATTTCCCAACTTCGGTTATAAGATCCCTCAAAGATGATGAGGTTAATAGGTTCGAGGTGGAAGCGTGGTGACACGTGGAGCTGACGAATACTAATCGATCGAAGACTTAATCAATTTATTTCAAAGTTTTGCGAAGCAAAATCATTTACTTACTATCTAGTTTTGAATGTATAATCATTCTCTTGTCTGGTGACAATGGCAAGGAGGTCACACCTGTTCCCATGCCGAACACAGAAGTTAAGCTCCTTAGCGCCGATGGTAGTTGGATTTACGTTCCGCTAGAGTAGGACGTTGCCAGGCAAATCGTATGGATGCGATGAGCCGATATCGAGACCGTAAGGTCTCTTTTT
>NZ_JAESMM010000002.1:39150-39436 GCF_017893165.1 Staphylococcus sp. GDX8P54P | reverse complement strand
AGTTTTCAATGTTCATTTAATTATTATAAATGGTGGAGACTAGCGGGATCGAACCGCTGACCTCCTGCGTGCAAAGCAGGCGCTCTCCCAGCTGAGCTAAGCCCCCAAATTATTTAAGAAGTCGGGAAGACAGGATTCGAACCTGCGACCCCTTGGTCCCAAACCAAGTGCTCTACCAAGCTGAGCTACTTCCCGTATGTAATTAAATAATAAATAAAATTTAAATGGCGCGCCCGATAGGAGTCGAACCCATAACCTCTTGATCCGTAGTCAAACGCTCTATCCA
>NZ_JAESMM010000002.1:0-39013 GCF_017893165.1 Staphylococcus sp. GDX8P54P | reverse complement strand
CTACCACTGAACTACTTCCGCATGTGGCTATTAAAATAATCGTATGAGCCATAGAGGATTCGAACCTCTGACCCTCTGATTAAAAGTCAGATGCTCTACCAACTGAGCTAATGGCTCAAAGATGGTGCCGGCCAGAGGACTTGAACCCCCAACCTACTGATTACAAGTCAGTTGCTCTACCAATTGAGCTAGGCCGGCAAATTAATTAAGAATGGTGGAGAATGACGGGTTCGAACCGCCGACTCTCTGCTTGTAAGGCAGATGCTCTCCCAGCTGAGCTAATTCTCCAACATGTAAGCCTGGCAACGTCCTACTCTAGCGGAACGTAAATCCAACTACCATCGGCGCTAAGGAGCTTAACTTCTGTGTTCGGCATGGGAACAGGTGTGACCTCCTTGCCATTGTCACCAGACAATAACTTACTCAATTAATTATAATGTCAATTATTTTAATTTTCAATAGTTAATTTTACACTTTATTAAAGTTATCTTTACAAGTCTTTTACAAAATTAACTTTCGTTTTTGACGACTTTTATATCTTACAACATTCAAAAGGTAAAGTCAACAGTTTTTTAAAACTTTTTTAATTTAATAAGTTTATCATTTGTTACTTCGACTTCTTTTGAACACTTTTACTATGTTAGCACATCATAAGTACAATGACCATACCTTTTTTAAACTATTTTATTATAATTTCTCCACTCTTTTTTACTTTTGTAACACCTTTTCTCAAATAATATGTAAGTCACTTTAAGTCATCTAATATTCAATGCCTATATACTTACCTATTCTAACTATTTAACTCATTTTCGTTTCATTTAGCATATATATAATAAAAAAATTGACTGGGACAAATTGAAATGTCTCAGTCAAATATATCATCTTGGCAGCAACTGACTGATTTGAAAGGGGCTCAACTCAGACTTTTTCAAACCTAGTCATACTTATCGACGGGCACTGGCTAAGAAAATATCATAAGAAATGCTACAACAAAACAAGATGGGAGCCGGACAACGAAATAAATTTTGGAAAATATTATTTCTGTCCTACTCCCATCTCAAATATTAAATACGATCTATTTCTGTCTCATGTAAGGGAATAATAATACGTCTCTGATAGATGGAGAGTCAGTTAATAACATAACTAAGCGATCGATTCCGATACCTAACCCACCTGTTGGAGGCATACCGTACTCTAATGCTTCAATGTAGTCTTCATCCATTTCATGTGCTTCATCATTTCCTTGAGCTTTTTCAACTAATTGTGCTTCGAAACGTTCACGTTGATCAATTGGATCATTTAATTCAGTAAATGCATTAGCGTGTTCTCTACCTACGATGAATAGTTCGAAACGATCCGTGAATCTAGGATCTTCTGGGTTTTTCTTCGCTAATGGAGAAATTTCAATTGGATGTCCATAAATAAATGTTGGTTGAATTAATGTTTCTTCCACTTTTTGTTCAAAAAATTCATTTAAAATATGGCCATACTTCATATTATCTGTAATTTCAATACCATGTTCTTTCGCTGCTGCGATAGCTTCTTCATCAGTTTTAATTTGATAGAAGTCTACACCTGTTGCTTCTTTTACAGCATCAACAATATGAAGACGTGTCCAAGCAGACTCTAAATCAATTTCTTCTCCGTTATATTGAACTTTTGCAGAACCAAGGACTTCTTGAGCAATATGTCTAACCATAGACTCTGTTAAGTCCATAATATCATGGTAATCAGCATAAGCTTCGTATAATTCAATCATAGTGAATTCTGGGTTATGACGTGTTGATACACCTTCATTACGGAATACGCGTCCTATTTCATATACCTTCTCAAGACCACCAACGATTAAACGTTTCAAGTGCAATTCAATTGCAATACGCATATATAGCGTTGCGTCTAATGCATTATGGTGTGTAACAAATGGACGTGCAGCTGCCCCACCTGCGATTTGATGCATCATTGGTGTTTCAACTTCTAAGAAACCTTGTTTATTTAAGTAGTTACGCATTTCTTGAATGATTTTACTACGATTAATAAACGTTTGTGTACTATCTTGGTTAGTGATCAAGTCTAAATAACGTTGACGGTAACGTTGTTCGATATCTTGTAAACCATGGAATTTATCAGGTAAAGGTCTTAGCGCTTTAGATAATAAAGTAAATGTTTTAGCTTTTACTGATAGCTCACCTGTATTCGTTTTGAACATGACACCTTCAATACCAACGATATCACCTAGGTCTGCACCTTTCCATAAATTATCGAAATCTTCTTCGCCAATTTGGTCTTTACGCACATAAATTTGAATTTGGCCAGTCAAATCTTGAACATGTGCGAAACCAGCTTTACCTTTACCACGTTTAGTCATTAAACGACCTGCAATTGACACGTGACTTTCGTCTTCTTTTTCATGTAACGCTTCTTTAGAGAACTCATCCCATTGTGCTTTTAATTCGCTAGCAGTAGCTGAACGTTCAAAACGTTTCCCAAAAGGATCGATTCCTAAATCAATTAATTCTTGTAGTTTTTGACGACGGACCTGCATTTGGTCATTCATTTCTTCTGACATAACTTTCTCTCCTTTAAACTTCTTTTTTATGATAAATGTTCCATGGATCATTTTTAAAATGCTTATAAGAAATCTTATAGCCTATTTAGTGATATTTCTTCACGCTTTTTATGGAAATTCGTTACCTTTATCACTTTAAAATTATGATATTCTTTATATTCGCATTTCAAATGGTGCGCTTCGTGTTGAGAAATACTTGATAAAATGTCTTCTCAGATTAGTCTACTATAGCAAAGCTGCAATATAGCCTAAGGTTATTATACTTACCCAAAGCTTAATACTTAACCTTTATATTTCTTAACAGTATCATCTGGTTTAACTAAATCAGAGATACGTGCATTTGAACGAGGTTCAATTTGTGTAGATGCAATATCATTCAATGGTATTAATACAAAAGCACGTTCACCCATACGTGGATGTGGCACTTCAAGGTCATCTTCTTCTATTACCTTATCTCCATATAATAAAATATCGACATCTAATGTTCTTGGACCCCAACGTATGTCTCTAACGCGATGCAATCGCTGTTCAGTTTCTAAGCAATGTTTAAGTAGTACTTTGGGCTGTAATTCTGTTTCAATTTCTAAACACAAATTTAAAAAATTGGGTTGCTCTGTATAGCCTACTGGTGCAGTCTCATATATTGGAGAAATCTGAGTTACAGTGACACCGTCTATGCTATCAATGATTTTAATAGCTTCTTGTAATTGCTGTTCCCTATCACCAATATTGCTTCCTAAGCCTAAATACGCTTGTACCATTTAACGATTCTCCCTCACTATTTCTATACCTACACCGTCATAATGACCTGGGATAGGTGGATTTTCTTTAGTGATTCTGACTTTCGTTTCCATTACACGATTATAGTGTGAATTTATACGTTTTGCAATACGTTCAGCTAGATGTTCGATTAAATTACATGGTGGACCTTCAACGATTTCTTTCACATCTTCAAACACTTCACCATAATGTACAGTATCAACCACTTTATCAGATTGACCCGCTTCAACTAAGTCTACTTTCAAAGTAACATCTACTACAAAGATTTGACCTATCTCATTTTCAGCAGGTAATGCGCCGTGATAGGCGTAAAATCTCATACCATTAAGAAAGATTGTGTCGTTCATCGTCATTCTCCTTTAAGAAATCCATACTTTGGCCTAATCGAGCGTTTAATTGAACATTATGTACACGCACGGCTTTGACGCCTTTCATTATACCATAAGCTGTTGTTGCAGCTGTGGCCTCATCACGTTCTAGTGCCTTCGTTTCGGTACCAATCATTTCTTTGATGAAACGTTTACGACTCGTTGCCAATAAAACAGGATACTCTGTTGCAACTAGTTCATCTAAACGTGCCATTACTTCATTTTCTTCTTCACGCGTTTTCGCAAATCCAATTCCTGGATCTAGCCATATTTTATGCTTAGGGATACCTGCCATTTCAGCTTTGTTCGCTTGCGTAATAAGTGATAACAACATCTCTTCGACAACTGGTTGATCACGATGTCCATCACCATTGTGCATTAATACAATTTCAGCATCATAAGCAGCTACAACATCAAGTATTTTAGGGTCGTATAAGCCTGCCCATTGGTCATTAATCATTGTAGCCCCTAATTTTAAACATGCTTCTGCTACTTCACTACGATATGTATCAATCGAAAGTTGAACATTTAATTTTATAAGTTCTTCCACTACAGGAACAACACGTTCAATCTCTTCTTCCGTTGAAATTTCTGTAAAACCTGGTCGTGTAGATATACCTCCAACGTCTATAATATCCACGCCCTCTTCTACCATCTCTTTTGCACGTGCAACTGCCTTATCTACCGAATTGTACTTACCACCATCAGAGAATGAATCCGGTGTTACATTTAATATGCCCATAATTTTTGTTTTAGTCATTTTTGTCACGTCACCCTTCGTCCTTTTGAAAATGATTTGTAGCACAATAACTACGTTGACTTAATATTCACATACTAATGATACACTCATTTACCAAACATTTCAGTGTTTATAATCGACATCCAAACATCTATAGCTTTCATTGAATTTAATTGGGGTGTTTTTTAGAAAAAAGAACGGGAGTAGGACAGAATTCATTTAAATTCGTTGCCCCACCCCCGTAAGGATGACTATAACTGAGAGAAGCTTAACTTAAGCACATCTTAGTTCTGTCAGCTACTGCGAATTTGCAAAGTAGCATCATTATATTATTTATATCTTAGACCACTAAAAATCTTAATTATTGATTAATCATCAAATGAATATAAAGGTGTAGATAAGTAACGTTCACCATTACTTGGTAATACTGTTACAACTGTTTTACCTTTACCTAATTCTTTTGCTTTTTGGATTGCAGCATGGATCGCAGCACCTGAAGAAATACCTGCTAAGATACCTTCTTCTTTAGCAACACGACGTGATGTTTCCATAGCTGTATCGTTATCAACTTTGATAATACTATCGTAAATATTTGTGTCTAAAGTATCTGGTACAAATCCTGCACCTAAACCTTGTAATTTGTGTGGTCCAGGTTCACCACCACTTAATACTGGTGATGCTTCAGGTTCGATAGCAACGATTTCAACGTTAGGGTATTTTTCTTTTAAGACTTTACCTACACCAGATAAAGTACCACCTGTACCTACACCTGCTAAGAAAGCATCAATTTGTTTACCTTCGAATTGCTCAACTAATTCTGGGCCAGTCGTTAAAGCATGGATTTCAGGGTTTGCTGGGTTTTCGAATTGTTGTGGTTCGAAGTAACCATGTTCTTCTTTTAATTCTTTTGCTTTTTTGATAGCGCCTTTCATAGCTTCTGAACCTGGTGTTAAGACTAATTTTGCACCATAAGCTTTTAATAAGTTACGACGTTCAGAACTCATTGTTTCAGGCATTGTAAATACTGCTTTATAACCTTTAGCTGCACATACGAAAGCTAAACCGATACCAGTGTTACCACTTGTTGGTTCTACGATTGTATCACCTGGTTTAATTTTGCCTTCTTTTTCAGCTTTTTCGATCATAGCTAATGCGATACGGTCTTTTACTGAACCACCTGGATTTTGGTATTCTAATTTTACGTATACATCTGCTGCATCTTCATCTACAACGTTTCTTAATTTTACTACCGGTGTATTGCCAATAATTTGAGTAATGTTATCTACTGGTTTTTGTGCCATTGAAAAAACGCTCCTTTTACTTTCATATTTAAAACTTAGTTTTTTTATCGGATATAATTATATTCTATCAGAATTTTCTAAAAAGACAAAGATAATTCTCTCATTTTTAGACTTAAAGTTACATTTTACTTCCACATTCATTTATCTTCCCTGTAAAAAAGGCAATAAACACGTGATGGTTCATCGCCTTGAATTCTCTTTTCAGTTATACAATTATGCCTGCATTGAAGCTAATAATTCTTCTAGTTCTGCTTCTGAATAACTGTATTTGTTACCACAGAAGTGACAAACTGCTTCAGCACCATGATCTTCTTTAATCATATCTTGAACTTCAGCTTCACCTAAACCTTTAATCGCATTTAGAAACTTCTCATGGCTACAATTACATTCAAACTGTGCAGGCATAGTCTCTAAAATTTGAACATTGTCTTCTCCAAGTATCTCATTTAAAATACCTTCTGGCGTCAAGCCTTGTTCAATTAATTTAGATACAGGTTGCATATTACTAATAGCATTTTCTAATTTAGTAACTGTTTCATCTTGCGCGCCAGGCATCACTTGAATAATGAATCCTCCAGCGGCTTTAATAGAATTGTCTGGATTTACTAACACGCCTAATCCTACTGAAGAAGGTGTTTGTTCACTTGTCGCAAAATAGTATGTGAAATCTTCTCCCAATTCACCTGATACAATTGGGCTTGCACCAGAGAAATAATCTTTCATACCAACGTCTTTGACTACTTGAATTGAACCGTCTGTGCCTACCGCTCTTCTTACATCTAATTTACCTTGTCCATTTAAAGGGAAATGTGTTTGTGGTTTATCAACATAAGCACGTACATTTCCTTCTGCATCTGCATCTGCAATGATTCTGCCGATAGGACCTTTACCATCAACTGTTACAGTTAATTTTTGATCGCCTTTCAACATTGAACCCATTAATAAAGTTGCAGTCATTGTTCTGCCCATTGCAGCTGATGCTGTCGGCCAAGTATAGTGACGTGTTTGCGCCTCTTGCACTGATTCAGTTGTGAGTGCAGCATATGCACGTATTTCTCCATCAAACGCTAATGATTTAACGATATAATCATGTGTCATCTTTGTATACTCCTCTAATACATCTATTTTTATATTGCTATTATTTATACTTGAATCATTCATTTACTTCTAATATTTTCCTTTAAGGATACTTATTCTACACTTGTTCAATAAGAATATGAAGTAACTTGCTTTCAACATTATTATTGTTATTTTAACTATCCTTTTATATTAAAAAAATCTCCTTCGATTAAGGCGTATTGCCCTACTCAAAGGAGATAACAATCCAGCTAAACCTTATCGATTGTTAGGGTTGTTTGGATCATTCGGATTATATGGTTTGTCAATATTAGGAGATTGTTCATAACCTGTTTCGTCTTCATCACTGGAATGGCCACGATGTTGATCCGTATCTCCGTTTGAACCGTCACGTAGTTGATCATGTCCTGCATGATTATCTCTACCATCTCTTTGACGATGTCTACGTTCACGATTAATATCGTTATCCTCTTTACGATCTTCTCGCATATCTTCTTTTCCTTCTTCTAGTTGTTCTTCGCGAATATCATCGTAAGATTTACCATATTTACCTTCGCTAAAGTCAGAATCTTCATCTTTAACAACGCGCGCAGCATCGTAATCTACTTCTGGTAATACACCATCATAGAATAATGAACGGATTTGTTCTGCTACTAATGTTTCTTCTGTTAACAATGTTTTAGCGATAAGTTTAAGTTCTTTTTCATGTTCTAATAAGATTTGTTTACAACGTTCATATTGTTCTTTAATAATACGTTGAACTTCTTTATCAATTTCATAAGCGATTTGACCAGAATAATTAGGTTCACCTTGCATATCTTTACCTAAGAAGACTTGTCCACCACCGCTAGATGAGAATTGTAATGGTCCAAGTTTTTCACTCATACCATATTCAGTAACCATAGAACGTGCAATTTGCGTTGCTCTTTCGAAGTCATTTGATGCACCGGTTGATACTTCATGGAAGTTAATATCTTCTGATACACGACCACCTAATAAACCACAAATTTTATCTAATAATTCAGGTTCTGTCATTAAGAAGCGATCTTGTTTTGGTAACATCATTGCATAACCACCAGCTTGTCCACGAGGAACAATCGTTACTTTATGCACAACTTCCGCTTCATCAAGCACCATACCAATGACCGTATGACCTGCCTCATGATGAGCTACAATATTACGTTCTTTGTCAGAAATAACACGTGATTTTTTAGCTGGTCCAGCGATAACTCGGTCTGTAGCTTCTTCGATATCACGCATATCAATTTTATTTTTACCTTCACGCGCAGCAATTAAAGACGCTTCATTTAATAAGTTCTCTAAATCTGCACCTGAGAAACCAGGCGTTCTTTGTGAAATGGCTTTTAAGTCAACTGTTTCATCAAGTGGTTTATTTTTAGCATGTACGTGAAGTATAGCTTCACGACCTTTAACATCTGGACGACCAACTTGAATTTGTCTATCAAAACGACCAGGACGTAATAACGCTGGGTCTAAGATATCAGGACGGTTAGTTGCAGCAATCATGATAATACCTTCATTTTCACCGAAACCATCCATTTCAACTAGTAATTGGTTAAGTGTTTGTTCACGTTCATCATGACCGCCACCAACACCTGCACCACGTTGACGTCCAACTGCATCTATTTCATCGATAAAGATGATACATGGCGCATTCTTTTTCGCATTTTCGAATAGGTCACGTACACGGCTTGCACCGACACCCACAAACATCTCAACGAAGTCTGAACCACTGATTGAGAAGAATGGTGCACCAGCTTCACCAGCTACGGCACGCGCTAATAATGTTTTACCTGTACCTGGAGGGCCGACAAGTAATACACCTTTAGGTATTCTTGAACCCATTTGTTTAAATTTCTTATTATCTTTTAAGAAATCTACAATTTCAATTAACTCTTGCTTTTCTTCATCTGCACCAGCAACATCTGAGAATCGTACACGACGTTTTTGGTTATCGTACATTTTAGCTTTAGATTTACCAAAGTTCATCATACGACCGCCACCGCCGCCACCTTGTGCTTGGCTAAGGAAGAAAATAAATAAGAAAGCAATAATCAATACAGGAATTAATGTCGTCAACATACTTACGAAGACGCTTTGTTTCTCTTCTTCTTTAACTTTAAAATCTAGTCCTTTTTGGCTTTTGGCTTCATCTGTAATTTTTTGTAAGTCTTTTTCGTTATTGTATAAGATTGTTGAAGCATAATCTTCATCATTTTTTGTTTTACCACTTACCAAGTACACATTTTGTTCAGGTTGGATTTCTAAGGTTTTCAAGTCACCCTTATCCAATTTCTCTACAAACTGTGAATAGGAAAGTTGTTTCGGAGTATTACCGTTCCCATTTATGTAAGAAAATACGCCGAATATAATAACGCCAATAATTGCGATAACAAGCACATTGCGAAAAGCTTTTTGCATGCGTCATTTCCTCCTATTTCTATAATAAAGCTAACAAAAATTGTAACACAATACTTCTCTTAAAGGCTAGCATTTCAACTTTTGTAATACTTTTCAAAATCCTTGTGTTATCAAACTTTTTAAAACCTAAATTCCCTAAAAATGATTTGTTTTTTTAAGTCAGGTTTAAGCATATAAAATGAGTCTACACTAATTCTACACTTAAGTATAGTTATTATATCTTAAACACGATTTAATTATATTAACAACTAAATAAATGTCACTTACTTGTTATAAATTTCTGGTTTTAATGTCCCGATATACGGTAAATTTCTATAATGTTCAGCATAATCTAAACCATACCCTACAACAAATTCATCAGGAATTTTCTTGCCGACATATTTCGCTTCAATATCAGCTTTACGTCGATTTGGTTTATCTAATAAAGTAACAATTTCAAGTGAGTTAACTTTACGAGATTGTAATAATTCAGTAATGGATTTCAATGTCGTACCTGTTTCTAAAATATCTTCAATAATGAGAACATCTTTATTTTCAATAGATGAACCCAAATCTTTTAATATTTGGACTTCTCCTGTTGATTCAGTCCCACCATGGTAGCTTGAAACATCCATAAAATCAATTGCTAAATGTGTATCAATACGTTTAATTAAGTCGGCCATAAACATAACAGAACCTTTTAAAATACCAACGCAGACAAGTGGTTTATCTTTGTAATCTCTCGTTAACTGTTCACCTAAATCTTTACAAATATCTTGAATATCTTCTTCAGTTAATAAAATTTCCTTTAAATCATCTTTCATTAATCATTCATCTCCAATTTTTTTGATTTCGATATGTTGATTATATGCTTGAGCAATATATAAATTACCTACAGCAATAATTTGATGGTGTTGATTTTCAATTACTGGCATTTGCATGCGCGCATCATTTGGAATTTTATAATCTATAAACAAACGCCCTACTTTTTTATGGCCTTGTTGTCCATTCAATTCGACTTTATCTCCATTGCGACGTGTTCGTATCAATAACGGTAATTGGTCATGGGGTATCGTCGGATGAATAACGATATGATAGGATCCGAAACGATATGTATTTGCTTGATTCACAATTTGATTATCTAATAATGACGGCTCATTTTTAGCCAATATAATAAATTTATCATATGCCATTTGAATTATCCATTTTTCAGTAAGGGATATCTCAAATTGTGCGATTTCACTATCAATTTGAGCAAACCATTCATGGTATTGTTTCTCTGAAAATGACTTATCCAATTGAAGGTGTTTGAATAGTTGATCTAATAACACCATTTTAGTAATGTCATCTAGTTGATTAAATGCATGTCGTGCACACTGAATCTGTGTTGTATTATTATTGATCGAGATGTCATGTTCAATAAAAGCATCGGCTTTTTTTCGACTTTCACGTAATTGGATGTCGTGCCAACGTTTTAGCTTTAGTAAATGCGTGCTATCAAGCTCTGAATTTTGGTTAATCGCTGGTAATAACCGATTACGAATATCATTTCTAACATATTTATTATCACTATTTGAACTATCCTCGTAATAGGGAACTTGATATTTATGCTGATAGTCGCGTATGTCATCTTTTGAAACTTCCAGTAATGGGCGACTTATTGTATAGTGACGACGTTTCGATTGAACGTCTATTCCTAAAGTACTTCGCGTAGAACGCCCTGTAAACAGTCGATAAAAAATGGTTTCAAGTTGATCATCTAAATGATGTGCTGTAAGCAATACGTCTGCCTTTAATTGCTTCATCATTTCATCAAACCACTCATAACGCAGATAACGCGCATCAGCTTGTATACTCTTACCCTGTGCTACGATATCAGTTAAATTCAATCGTTTCACATAACAAGGGATGGCGTGTTGTTTACAAAACGCTTCTATAAATGCTTCTTCCTTATGCGATGCCTCTCGCAAGCCGTGATTAACATGTAGACAAGTCAATTGTTTATACGTATGTGATAATTGTGTAAGTAAATGATGCAACAGCGACATACTATCTATACCTGTCGAAACTGCAATCACAATATGATCTGTATTGTTCCATAGCGACGTATTAACTTTCAACATTCAGACCTCCTTAATCCCTAGAACATTACGTAATACAGTGCTGTAATGCGCTCATCAAAAAAAGAGTGGAACTAAAATTCATTGTTGAATTTTAAGTTCCACCCCGCAAAAATAACACATCATATATATAAATAAAGGGCCATTCGACAGGACAACAACCATGTATGTTCGTAGTGAATGTCACCTATAATGATGTCATCCTTGCTATTACCTATAATCATATAAATAATATATTTAAATTAGCGTCTTGAACCTTTACCGCCACGTCTTGATTCTGTTTGTCGTTTAATAGATGTTAATTTATCTTCACTATCTTTCAAGAAATTGCTTAATTTCTTTTCGAAATCTTCACCTTTTTGTTGTGGTGGTCTATTGTGATTTGATTTATGTTGTGGTCTACGAGGACGATCTTTGGCTTTTTTAATTGAAAGGCTAATTTTACCGTCATCTGCAATAGATAAGACTTTAACTTCAACTTCGTCTCCAACTGATAGGTGATCTTCAACATTCTCAACATAGTTATCAGCCACTTCACTGATATGAACTAAGCCACTTTTTCCTTCAGGTAATTCTACGAATGCACCAAATTTTTTGATACCAGTAACTTTACCTTTTAGCTTGTTTCCTACTTCGATTGACATATTCTAAATAAATCCTCCCGATTTTGATTCGATTTTAACCTTATTATATTCCTGTTTTAATATTTTCACAATGCTATAAAACCAGATAATTCATTCTTCTTTAAGAAAAACGATTATCTTTTATATTATCAGTTGTCATTTGAGGATTTTGATTTAGAATCATCATCGTTATTAGGCAATTTAAAAATAACTTCACCTTTATTACTCAAGTAATAATCATCTCTTGCTACCTTCTCAATGTAGTCCTTATTATTTAAATTACTGAGCTCTTCTTTTAATGCGATTTCCTCATCTTGTTTTTTTTGAAATTGTTCCTCTTTATGCTTTCGCTCAACTGCAGCTTTATCATTGCTTTGTTTTTGGACGACAAGCATGATGGATAGAATAATAATGATCGCTAATAGTATCCCACCGAATACGGTCACTCGTCGTCTAACAACTCGCATTTTTTTCTGTTGTCGTTGTTTCTTTCGGTTTTTTTCGGAGGTATACTGGTTTCCTATGTTTTCTACCTTTTTACTCATTGCTTGTCACCTCCTTCAGTCTATTCTTCTTCAAATTGATTTTGATTAATTCGTTCTTCTTTAATTAAATCATACATACCTTTAGCGTTTTCTTTAGAAGCATGTTCACTTAAACCCGTTACTTTAACTGTAACCAGCTTTTGTCCGAAACGAATAACCAGTTCATCTTCTACTTTAACATCTGTCCCAGCTTTGGCTACATTACCATTTACAGTAATACGACCTTGGTCACTTATTTCTTTCGCCAAAGTACGACGCTTAACGAGTCGTGATACTTTTAAATATTTATCTAATCTCATGAATCTTTCTCCCCTTGTTGCAAATAGTTTCTAAGGGTTTCTTCATCAAAATCCCTATTTTTGGTTTTATCATACAATGCCATGAAGTGGTCTGCAAATACTTTCTCAAATTTAACGCGTGGTGATTTACCTTCTTTACTCTTAGCTGTCTGCCAAATGTCATTTAAATCTTCTATGGATTCTGCATTTTCATCACCGAAAATGTGTGGATGACGACGAATCATCTTAGCACTGAGACTCTCAATAATTTCTGTGATGTCCATATAACCTTCTTTTTTACCAATACTAGCATGCAAGAGCACTTGCAGTAAGATGTCACCTAATTCTTCTATCATGTGCCAATCATCTTCATTATCTATCGCTTCAAACAATTCGAAGCTCTCTTCTAATAAATAACGTTTAAGAGAGTCATGTGTTTGAACACGATCCCATGGGCAACCTATTTCATCATCTACTAAGCGATCTATCACTTCTACTGCATAGTCAAAATTCTGATACAGTGCTTCATCATTTGTCACTTTCGGTACATATACACTCGTTAAATTATTAAAAGCATCCTCATGATGATCAAGCTCAAATAGTGGCACCTCCAGTACATTAGCCCCTGTACTGTGCGCACCAGTCACGATTTTTACTAAGAAGTCATCTGGATAATGTTCCATTAAAGTGATTTTAATATCTGCTGCAATCATAGCACTGTATACTTGCGTAATAAGTGTATGCGTACGTACATTGAGTAAATGTTCTGTTAAAGCAGTTCCATCCAATAAAGTAAAACCATCATTAGGATCTTGATCGATTGCTGCAAAGATATCATCAATAAAACTTTTACCACCTAGCATTTTAACGTCTACGTCTTGATGATGTGCGTGATAATCAAGCAACTTGGCTGTCGTCGTTTCAGCTACTCGCGGATGTCCAGGCACGGCATAGACCACGTCTTGTGCTTGTGCTTTTTCTATTAAAAAGTCGACGATTTGTTGATAAACCGAATCGAAATCTTCGTTTGCTTCATAAACTGTATCAAAGCTTTCAAATTTGAGTTCATCTTGTAATTGATTGATTACAGGATGTTCAAGTGTACGTGTATAAACAAGCGGTTGTTGTATTAAGAAACGATATATACCAAGTGGCAATTCATCTAAACCGTAGTTACCTAAACCAACAATTGTAATTGTATGTGTCATTAATGTCGTCCTTTCTTAATATGATAAAGCTTATCGCCAAATGGCAAATGTTTTAATTCTCTATAGCTTAAAATATTCATGTACATCACGAGTAGCAATAATACGGCAACGCCTAGGATTGCTACAATAACTAACATTATAAGTCCACCGATACGTCCTACTACAGGTAACAATTCCATAATGATTTGAATAACGATTGTCATGACGGCTAATGCAGTAATCATTTTCAAAATGAAAGGTTTCATTCGATTAAAGCGATACTGTTTAAGCACTTCTCTATGCAATATGACTACAAAGCAAGCGAGTGACATAACCGTACTTATACTAGCGCCGGCAATACCATACTGCGAAATCAACAGCACGTTCAGTATAGCTTTCACAATTAAGCCAACCATTACTCCAATCAATATCGGGCGAATACAATTAAGTACTTGTAGCAATGCAATATCCATCATAATGAGTGACACACATATAACAGTTAACATATAGAATCCAAGTGTGAAACTTAGGCTATTCGTCTTAAAGAAGACCGCATTCATCATAGGCAATAAATTAATTAATCCTATACCTGCTGCTGAACTAATTAGAATCGTAATCTTAAGCGATGCGTTAGCATAACGATTCATTTTTACTTGATTTTGTTGTTCAATCGCCTCAGTCAATAATGGTATGAGCACAAAGCTAAATGTGGTTGTAACAATTAACCCCATTTGTATAAATGAAGCACCACGATCATATATTCCTTTTTGCATGATTGCTTCTTTAAAATGCAAACCATGTGATTGTAACGTATGAACAATGGTAAAACTATCTACAAATTGCCATAATATAACCAATAACTGACTCAATGCAAAGACAAGCGTAGCCATAAGTAAGTCTTTCCAAGGTATATCCACCGATATGTTCTGCATTTTGAAGGCGAAAGGTTTCATCACTATTAAAAAGAGGCTTGAACCTAAGAATCCAAGTGCAGAAGCTAAAATCGCAATCGTCCCCGCTTGATATATGGACCAATCTCTTATCATAAATAAAACAATCGCTACAATAATAAATCCAACACGAATCATTTGTTCAATTACCTGGGAAATAGCAGGTATGTTCATTCGTCTTTGACTTTGATAATAGCCACGACACACGCCTAGTATGCCGATGAATAGATAACTTAAGCTTGCCATTCTTAACATTGGCGCAAGTCTTGAATCTCCCATTAACACAGCCACTGGATTCGCTAATAATAAGAGCAGTATAAATATCATGATTCCAATCATTTGGAATCGTAATAATACTTTGGAGAACGAAGCAGCTTGTCCACTAATACCAAACGTTTGTGTAACCGCACTCGGAATAGCATTCATAGATAAAATCATACCTAGTGCCACAATGGGATAAACTTGTTGATACGCATATAAACCCGTATCACCGAGTACATTTTGATAAGGTACTCGGTAAATTGCACTTAATACTTTGACGGTGACGAGCGCAAGGGTTAGAATCACAACACCATTAAATGCTGTGTGTCTAGAATTCGTAGATTCAGATGACAACGATTGTGTCGATTTAGACTCTGACATCTTCTTAATCTTCATCTTCAATAGCCATACTTCCTTCAAGACATTTCACAAGGAATTTCAAGTTATCTAACCATTGCTTAGATTTCGTAAGCGTGACATGCATACGGTTCTCTTTAACACCAAGTTTCATTGCACGTCCTAAAGGTTGTGTTTGTTTAAACAATACTTCACCATTGATTTGTTCTGTTGCTTTCGCTGATAAAGACACTTCAATTTGCTTACCTTTATCCTTAATTAAAGTTACACCAGCATGTAGTGCATGTATTTTAATTTCTACCATTTCAAGCAAACGTTCAACTTCTACTGGGTAATCATTGAAGCGATCGATTAACTCATCTTTAATATCAAATAATTGTTCTTCCGTTTCAACTTTGCGTAGTTTTTTATAAATTTCAATTTTAGCTTGCTCGTTTTGAATATATTCTGCTGGTAAATAAGCGTCTAAGTTTAATTCCATTTCTACTTCTGGTGCATTTGGTTCTTCTTCTTTGATGCCACGTTTTTCGTTAACCGCTTCTTCTAACATTTGTGAATACAAGTCGAATCCGACAGAGTCGATAAAGCCATGTTGTTGTTTACCAAGTAAGTTTCCGGCACCACGAATATTTAAATCACGCATCGCAATTTTGAACCCTGAACCTAGTTCAGTAAATTCTTTAATCGCTTGTAATCTTTCTTCTGCTGTTTCAGTTAACACTTTATTTGCGGCGTGTAAGAAGTAGGCATAGCCGATACGACTTGAGCGTCCTACACGACCACGTAATTGATACAATTGACTTAAACCAAAGCGATCCGCTTCTTCAATGATTAACGTGTTCGCATTAGGTACATCCACACCTGTTTCAATAATGGTTGTAGTCACTAAAATATCAAATTCGCCATTGATGAAACTGAGCATTGTTTCTTCAAGATCGCGTTCTGTCATCTGACCATGTGCAACAGCAATATTAGCATCCGGCATTAACATCTGTAATTGTTCACGCTTTTCATAAATTGATTGCACTCTGTTATATAAATAGAATACTTGTCCGTCACGCGATAATTCACGTTCTAAAGCTTCTTTTATAAAATTACTGTTTTGTTCTAACACATAAGTTTGTACAGGAAAACGATTCTCTGGAGGTGTTTCAATGACTGATAAATCACGTACACCAAGCATACTCATATGCAGTGTTCTTGGGATTGGTGTTGCAGTTAAAGTTAACACATCAACATTGGTCTTCATTGTCTTAATACGTTCTTTATGACGTACACCAAAGCGTTGTTCTTCATCGACTATTAATAAGCCCAAGTCTTTATAATGAATATCTTTGCCTAACAATTTATGTGTTCCAACTACAATATCCACATATCCTGATTTAAGTCCTTCTTTTGTTTCTTTGACCTCTTTAGTTGAACGGAATCGACTAATCAATTCAATTTGCACCGGAAAATCTTGCATTCGTTCAATTAATGTTTCATAGTGTTGTTGCGCTAAAATCGTTGTAGGAACAAGAAATGCAACCTGTTTACCTTCCATCACTGCTTTGAAAGCAGCTCGAACAGCAACTTCTGTCTTACCATATCCTACGTCACCGCATAATAGGCGATCCATTGGACGCTCGCGTTCCATATCACCTTTGATTTCGTCAATCGACTTCGCTTGGTCTGGCGTCAATTCGTATGGGAAGTCCATTTCAAACGCACTTTGCTCAGCAGTATCTTCACCGTATTGGTATCCTACTGACATTTCACGTTCTTTATACAATGCGATTAATTCATCCGCAATATCTTCAACACTTTGTTGAACTTTAGCCTTTGTTTTCTTCCATTCTGAACCACCAAGTTTGTTTAGTTTAGGGGATTTATCTTCGGAAGCAACATATTTTTGCACTTGGTCCATTTGATCAACTGGTACAAACAGTTGGTCTGTGCCTTTATATTGTAATTTAATATAATCTCGGTGAACATCGCCAACTTCTAGTGTTTCAACACCTAAGTAACGACCTACCCCATGATGCACATGTACAACATAGTCACCGACATTAAGGTCTTGATATGACTTGATTTTTTCAGCATTTGATAGCGTCTTAGTGCTTTTACGTTGTTTCTTTTGCTTAGTCTTGAACAATTCGCGCTCAGTTATGACAACGAGTTGCATATAGGGTAATTCGAAGCCTTCTGATAGACTGCCTTCTGTAACAATGACTTGTCCAGATTTAATGTCATTATGAACATTTGTAACAGTCGGTATATGCATCTCGTTCAACATTGATTGGATACGTTCAACTTTCGTTTCCGTTTCTACTAACACTACAATGTTGTAGTCATTATGCACATAACGTTGGAATTCTGAACGCATGATATCATATTGCCCGTAGAATTGTTGCACTGGTTTACATGAAAATTTAATAATATGTTGCAACTGAACAGGCATTGTCGATGTAAATAAAGTGAAATAGGTTACTGGATAATCTTTTAGCAATGATTCAAAACCATCATATTGCATAAATGATTGCCCCATAAAACCATTTCCACTTTCTATTAAGTTCTGAATAAAGTCGTCCACTTCAGTTGTTAATGTCTTTTCAGTTTCTTTAATACGGTTATATTCATCCGTTACAATGATGGCATCTTCTGCAAAATAGTCAATTAGTGTTGAAGGCTGGTCATACATAAATGCCACCAAACGACGTAATAATTGATGATCAAAGAACGTCGTTTCAAACAATTTGAAACTTTCGTAAGTCTCTTTCAAATCATTACGGACAGATTTATCAATTTTTGGGCGTGTTGTTTCATATGCCGCCTTTAATTCAGTTTGTAAGTGTTGAATGACCTCATCTGTAATAATGTAATCACTTGCCGTCGTAATCGCAACTTCTTCAATATTGTCATTTGAACGTTGCGTTTCAACATCAAAGTCGCGAATGGAATCAACTTCAGTATCAAACAATTCGATTCGAACAGGTTGACCTATGAGTGGATAAATGTCGATAATACCGCCACGTAATGAGAACTCACCAATGTGTGATACGACACTTTCACGACGATACCCCATATTCACTAATTTGTTTAAGAATTCATCAACGTCGATATCTTCGCCTACTTTGAGCGTGAGTTGATGATCTTTCCATAAATCAAATGGTGTAAGCCATTTTTTCAATCCATTTAAAGGAACGATAAATAACCCTTTCTTATTATGAGCTAATGCAGTTAGTGTACGTACACGTTCACTCATAAGTTGAGGGCTTTGCGTTGAGAATTCTTCAGTCATAATATCTTGTACAGGATATTTATACACTTCAGAATGATCGACATATTGTAAAATATCAGTTTCTAATTTATCTGCTTGATATAAGTTGTTTGTAATTAACAACATTTGTTTTTGATCTTTTAAATACTTTTCAGCAATAATCGTTGCTTTTGCTGAGGGAGAAAGGCCAGTGACAAGTATATTCTGTTGGCCGAAGACGTCATCAAGTTCTTGGAAACGTTTATCATTTTGAATATACTCTGAAATAATAGGTCTCAATTGACTTCTCCGTTATATTGATTCATTACATGATCAAAGCGTGAACTTTCAATAAATGCTTCTACTGCATGTGCTGAATGTTCGATTACTTTATCCATAATGATCATTTCTTCTTTTGAGAATTTCTGTAATACATAATCAGGTACTGACATACCGTTTGTTGGTCTCCCTACACCAATACGAATACGTTTAAATTGATCTGTACCTAAATGTTTAATTATAGACTTCATACCATTGTGTCCTCCAGCGCTACCTTTTTGGCGCAATCGGATTTGACCTTGAGATAAATCTAAATCATCATATAAGACAATTAAATCTTCCACTTCAACATTGTAATAATCCATTAATGGCCCAACTGCCTCACCTGAAAGATTCATCATCGTCATTGGTTCAATAAATAGGACCTTTTCGCCATTTAGACGTTCAATAGTATAAGCACCTTTAAATTTTTGTTTATCTAATGAGAAATGGTGTTTCTCTAAAATAAAATCGATGACTTCAAATCCGATATTGTGTCTTGTTAACTCAAATCGCTTACCTATATTTCCAAGACCCACAATACATTTCATACGATGTGACCTCCATTGTGTTTCATTTATAATGATATCTATCAACTGAATAGAATTGTGCATATCAATTATTCCTTATTCTATAACATTCCCTATAATAACACAAAAAAGGGGCAGAACAGAATTCTTAACGAATCCATGATTCCACCCCCGCAAGGATAATTAGCGTTGCGTACACTTGATATATGTGCCTAATCAACTCATATAGCTACTGCGATTTGGCATTGTAGCCTTATATTATGTTTTATCCTAAATGATTAAAGATAACATTCAACGAATTATTCTTCTTCTTTGTTTTCTTCGTCATCTTCTTTGTCTTCACCAACTACTTCAGGTTCTTCAGTTGCTGATTCACCTTCCATAGCTTCAACTTCTTCTTCAGTAGGTTCATCAGTTGGAGGAACTACTGTTACAACAGATTCTTCTGGGTCATTTTCAATTGTGAAATCACCAGAAACTTTAATATCTGCAACTGAGTAGCTATCATTAACTTCTAATTCAGTAATGTCTACTTCAATTGATTCAGGGATATTTTCTGGAGTTGCTGTAATTTGTAAGTCGAATAATGGTTGTTCAACTACGCCACCTTCTTTAGCGCCAACAGCTTCACCTACTAAGTGAACTGGTACGTCAACAGTACGTTCTTCAGTCATGTTGATTGCTAAGAAGTCGATGTGCGTAATTTGGTTTTTAAGTGGGTCGAATTGATAATCAGACACCATAACTTTAATTGTTTTAGAACCAACGCCTAAATCGATAACGCCGTTACGTCCTACTTCACGGATAATTTTGATGAATTCAACTTCATCAACTTTAACTGAAGTATTTTTAGTACCATAACCATAAACTACTGCAGGTACTTTACCTGTGTTACGTAATTTTTTAAGGTCAGAACGCGTTTGTTTACCTTGACGGATGATTGACTTTAATGAAGCCATTCGTATTTCCACCTTTCATTTTCAAGTCTAGATACTTATTATCGTGAGAATCTTAAGTTCTGGACTTCCCTTCACTTACCCATCAACTTTATAAGTTGCTTGCAAGTGTTTATTAGTTCGTAAAACCACGAACGAATGTATTATACACGCTTAAAAAATATAAGTCAAACGCATTTGTAAACTTTAGTCAAATAATACACTGACTGATTCACGTTCATAAACACGGATAATGGCTTGTGCTAATAAACCAGCAACTGATAATTCTTTTGTATTTGATGGCTTACGAGCGTCATCAAGTAAGATTGAGTTTGTAACGATTAATTCTTTAATTGCTGAATTTTCGATACGTTCTTTTGCAGGGCCTGATAACACTGGGTGTGTACAACATGCATATACATCTTTAGCACCTTTATCTTTAAGCGCTTGTGCAGCTAATGTAATTGTTCCTGCTGTATCAATAATATCATCAATAATAATCGCAGTACGTCCTTCAATTTCACCAACAATATTCATTACTTCTGCCACGTTTGGTTTAGGACGACGTTTATCAATAATTGCAATCGGAGTTTTTAAAATGTCGGCAAGTTTACGTGCACGTGTTACACCACCATGGTCAGGTGATACGACAACACATTCTTCTGGGTCAATGTTAGGGTCGTTTTCAAAATGTTGACCAATGATAGGTACACCCATTAAGTGGTCGATTGGAATATCAAAGAATCCTTGAATTTGTGGTGCATGTAAATCTAAAGCAATCATGCGATTAGCGCCAGCTGTTTCAATTAAGTTAGCTACTAATTTAGCTGTAATAGGTTCACGGCTACGTGCTTTTCTATCTTGTCGTGCATAGCCATAGTATGGAACCACAATATTGATATTAGCTGCTGATGCACGTTTACATGCATCGATCATAATCAATAGCTCCATCAAGTGTAAATTAACCGGATTTGAAGTTGGTTGGATAATGAAGACATCACATCCACGAATACTTTCTTCAATATTGATTTGAATTTCTCCATCACTGAAGCGTTTTACAGAACATTTCCCTAATTCAATCCCTACTCGATCAGCTACTTCTTGTGCTAATGGCTCATTTCCTTTTAAAGAAAAAATCTTTAAAGATGAATTCTTGTATTCATTATTTAACATTTATAGTCCTCCAATTTTTAACTTAGACACTTTCATTATATAAAAAATCAATCGTTTTTACTATGTTCAACAAAAAATTGTAGAAAAGAGATACGAAATTTTATCAAAAACTTACTTTTTAAGATAGCCCTCTTTTGTGATTTGACGGGCACGCGCAAGCGCTAAACTTTCATTAGGTACGTTGTCCGTAATTGTAGATCCTGCAGCAATTAATACGCCATCACCTACAGTTACAGGTGCTACTAAGTTAGTATTACAACCAATAAATGCATCTTTACCAACAACCGTTTTGAATTTGTTTACACCATCATAATTTACAGTAATTGAACCACAACCAATATTCGTACGTTCACCGATTTCAGCATCTCCGATATAACTTAAATGAGATACTTTAGCACCATCTTTAAGGTCTGCTTTTTTCACTTCTACAAAGTTGCCGACTTTCACTTCCGAACCTAAGTTAGAACCCGGTCTTAATTGCGCAAATGGACCAACTTTTGTTTTATCACCCACAACAGCGTCATTAATCACTGATTGTTTGATATCAACATGTGCGCCAATACGACTATTGTTGATTTCAGAATATTGTCCGATAACAGTTTCTTCTCCAATTGTTGTGTCACCATTAATTCGCACACCAGGTTCAATAATTGTGTCCATACCAATCTTAACATCCGGACCAATAAATGTAGTTGTAGGGTCAATAATCGTTACACCATTTCTCATGTGCGCAATATTAATGCGTTGTTGTAACGCTTTTTCAGCATTACTTAACATCACACGATCATTTACACCCATAATTTCATTAAAATCATCTGTATGATAGACTTCTGCAATACCTTCATCTTCTAAGATTAAAGTAATCACATCAGGCAAGTAATATTCTCCTTGCGCGTTGTCATTTTTAACTTCCGCTAATTTAGAAAAAAGCACTTGGTTATCGAATGCAAAAATACCTGAGCTAATTTCAGTTAATGCCTTTTCTTCTTTTGTCGCATCTTTTTCTTCAACGATACGTTGTAATCTGTGCGCCTCATCTCGAACAATACGACCGTAACCAAATGGAATTTGAGCAGTTGCTGATAATACTGTAGCCTGTGCGTGCGTACTTTCATGATGATCAATTAACTTCTGCAACGTATGTGCAGTGATAAGTGGTGTATCTCCACAAACAACTAATGTTGTGCCTTCCATATTTTCTAAATGCTCATTGGCCATCTTTACTGCGTGCGCTGTTCCCAATTGTTCTTCTTGATAACTATATAATGATTGATCTCCTAAAGTTGCTTTAACATCTTCAGCACCGTGACCAACGATTGTCACGATTTGGTTCACACCAGCATGCTTAACATTTGTTAACACATGTTCTACCATTGATTTCCCTGCAACTTCATGTAGTACTTTATATTTATTTGATTTCATTCTAGTACCTTTTCCAGCTGCTAATATTACCGCATTTCTTTGCATGAATGGTAACCCTCCAATAAATTTTACACTTCTAATTTATTATAATTTAACTCAAGTTCGAGTTTCAAGATTTAGAAGGTTTTATCATTTAGTCTATTTAAATTTTCAAAAATATGTATACACAATTTGAATACTTTAGCATACATTTCACAACTTAAAAAAGCAGGTTCAACACATTTAATGTTGAACCTGCTATGAATGTATGGTTTATTTAAGCTTCGTCTGAATCTTCTGATGAAGCGTTTTTATCTGGAATAACTTCATCTGTTTCGTCATATACTTTCATAACGGCATCTTGAATTTCTTGTCTCATATCAGAGTTAATTGGATGCGCGATATCACGGAATTCACCATCTGGTGTACGTTTACTTGGCATTGCAACGAAAAGACCTGAGTTTCCTTCAATTACACGTAAATCATGAATTACAAAAGCTTCATCTAATGTAATTGAAACAAGTGCTTTCATTCTGCCATCTGTTTGTATTTTTCTAAGTCTAACATCTGTCACTTTCATGTAGTGAGCCCCCCTAGTATATATATCTTTGTTTGTTAGAAGCTTGACAATTTTCTAATCAAGGAAATTATATTCCTTTTACTTTACCTACAACTTCAATTTCAACTTTAACGTCTTTAGGTAAGCGTGCAACTTCAACACAACTACGTGCTGGTTGATGTTCGCTGAAATAACTACCATATACTTCGTTTATTTGTTGAAATTCATTCATATCGGAGATAAAGATGGTTGCTTTCACAACTGAGTTTAAATCCGAACCAGCTTCTTCAAGTACTACAGACAAATTGTCTAGCACTTGTTTTGTTTGTTCTTTTACATCATCACTGACAATATTCCCTTCAGTATCTAATGGGATTTGTCCAGATGTAAATACTAAATTATTCACAACCATAGCATGTGAGTATGGTCCTAAAGCTTCTGGTGCTTTGTTAGTGTTAATCATTTTCATGATGTAAAAACTCCTTTTAAGAAAATTTAGACAAACTATTGCCAGGTTCTACTTTAAATTCCTGATTGTATTCATCTACATCAGATAATTTAACTAAAGAAGTATAATCCTCAATCAATCTTTGTTTAACTTCTTTTGATTCTACAAGTACAGATACCCCTTTAACGTGTGCCTTAAACTCATTCATCAGATTCATAACACCATTAATTGAACCCCCTGCTCTCATAAAATCATCAACGACGAGTACATTAGAATTTTCAGCTAACGTACGTTTAGAAAGTACCATCGTTTCGATTTTACGAGAAGAGCCTGACACATAGTTAATCGATACAGTAGACCCCTCAGTAACTTTATTGTCTTTTCTAATTACTACTACAGGTAAATTTAATACGTTCGCTACCGCATTGGCAAGTGATATCCCTTTTGTAGCGATTGTCACAACCGCATCAAGGTCCTCTTCCATATAAATGCTAGCAATTAATTTGCCAACTTTATTAAGTAAAGAAGGGTTTCCGACTAAATCTGATAAGAACAGATAGCCACCCGGTAATAATCGTTCTTTCTCTTGAAGTAGCTCAATAATTTCATCAATAATCTCTGACGCTTCTTCTTTGCTCATCATCGGTTTATAGGTTACACCGCCACTAGCGCCTGCTGTCGTAATAACTGTACCTAATTTTTCTTTTTGGAAAGTATTTTTAATGATTTGAACATCTTCACTAATTGAAGATTTAGCTTGTTTAAATTTCTTCACAAAAAAAGTTAAAGGTACTAACTGATTTGGATGGTTCATTAAATACTGTGTCATAAAGACGATACGTTCACTTCTTTTATACCTCATTTGTTGTTCAACCCTTCTATCCTAATAATCTAACTAAATACACTTCATTACAGCAGCCATTTACAGCATTATATAATTTTTTCGCTTGGCTTTCTTTTTGTGCAAGTCCATATACGGTCGGTCCACTGCCACTCATAAGCGCGCCATCTGCACCACACTGCAACATATTATTCTTTATTTTTCGAATTTCAGGATGCATTGACATCGATACTGGTTCTAAACGATTCGATAAACTTTGGCACAACTGTTGATAATTACCATTAACAATCGCTTGTTCACACATTTCTGTATCAACATGATGTGTGTCATCCAAATCCAACGCCTTGAATACATCTGGAGATGATATACCTAAATTAGGCTTCGCCAACACAACCCAAGCTGAAGGTGGCTTTTTTAAGAAGCGTATCTTCTCACCTCTACCTTTGCATACTGCAGTTCTGTTATAAATACAAAATGGAATATCTGTCCCAATTTGAATACCCAACTCACTCAATTCATGCAGTGATTTATCTAAATTGAACAGACGATTAATGCCACGCATTGTAGCAGCTGCATCAGCCGATCCTCCTGCTAATCCGGCAGAAACAGGAATATCTTTATCTATAGTGATGGTTACACCTTCTTTTAAATCATACGTCTCCATCATCAATTGTGCTGCACGATAAGCTAAATTTTTATGATCATTTGGAACATAGTTATGTTCAATATCAACAACAATTTTTTTATCTTTTCTTTTTTGAAAAGACAAGCGATCATTTAAATCAACAGTCGTCATAATCATCGCAATTTCATGATATCCGTCATTTCTTTTGAAAAGTGTATCGAGCGTCAAATTTATCTTGGCTGGTGCCGTTTCATATATCATTTTTCCGCCCTCTCTTCATCAATAGTAATAAGATGATTTTAACACAAAGACTAAAAATATTTGATAGATACATGACAAATTTATGTAAAATCTTAATAAAACAATCATTTTAATCTACTAATATACGTTTTCTGATGAAATTCTATTATTTTGAAGTAAAATGATTAAGATTGGACACATTTTGTTGTCCACATTCTAAACAACCTTTATGATGCTACAAAAAAAGAGCGTTGAACTTAATAAGCCCAACACCCAATACATTTTAATTATAGAGTTGAAGTACACTAAACCACTCTATATTTATGTCTAAATTAGTGTGCAACTACTTCTTGATGATTATCTTCTTCAAATGAAACTTGTACGTTCTCTGTAAGAACATCCGTATATGTATACGAAACTCTTTCGAAATTATGCTTATCTTGGTCTAATTCAACAACAAATACTGAAGGATATGTTTCTTTTAACACACCACAACGTTCGATTGTTTTTTTACGACCACCGTTGGCTTTTAGTACAATACGATTTCCTAAGTGACAATCAATAGAATTTTTGATGTCCAAAATTGATTTTGGCATATTGCTCCACCTCGCTACAAGTTACATAATACCATATTTCGAGGTGTTTTGTCAAACAAAATTTAAATTGTATCAATGTAGTCGCGCTTTGTCAACAATTTAATTTTCTAATTCTGGGAATTTTTTCTTTTCTTCATACAATCGTGCAAAATCTTGTATTGATAGCGTTTCTCCACGTCTTTTAGGATCAATACCTGTTTGCTCAAGCCATTTTAATATACTTTCTTTATGCTGCTTTCCATCTTTAAAGAAGTTCTGATAATTGTTATTAATTGTTTTACGTCTTTGTGCAAACGCTGCTTTAGCTAATTTAAAGAACGCTTCTTCATTATCCACGTGAACGAGTGGCGTTTCTCTTTGCATTAATTTAACCACTATGGAGTCTACATTAGGTGGTGGCATAAATACAGATTTAGGCACAGTTAACACTTTACTTGTTTCAGTATAGTACTGTGCGACAATAGATAATGAGCCATATGATTTCGTTCCTACTTGCGCATTCAAACGTTCTCCCACTTCTTTTTGCATCATTACAACATAGCCATCAATCGGAATATCTTGTTGCATTAAGTTCAGTAGAATTGGTGTTGTTATATAATACGGCAGATTAGCTACGACCATGATTTTGTCACAATCATTTAGATATGTTTCAACCGCTTTAGCAATGTCTGCTTTCAATATATCCTCGTTAATAATCGTAATATTGTCATAAGGCGCTAATGTTTCTTTTAAAACTGGTATCAGTCGTTGGTCTATTTCAAATGACATCACTTTTTTAGCACGCTTCGCTAATTGTTCTGTTAAAGACCCCATACCAGGTCCCACTTCAATAACACCTGTATGGTCATCAATTTGACTCGCATCTATAATTTTATGAATGATATTAACATCTACTAAGAAGTTTTGTCCTAAACTTTTTTTAAAGTTAAATCCAAATTGATCTAACAACGCTCGCGTTCGTGAAGGTGTCGCAATATCTTTTCTCTCCACCTTTTATTCACTCTCCTTTTCCATAGATAATGCTTCGCGCACATCTGCTTCTGTATAACCAAATGCATTAAGTTTCTTCAATAATTGCTTACCGTTTGAATGTCCAATGTGTAACTTACGACCTAATATGTCTCTTCTACGACGTGCATCTTTGCCGATGATTAAACCTAAATCAATCAGCACACTTTTGTCAATTGACTCTTCCGCTTCTTCAAAAGGAGAGCTGACATGCATTAAGGCATCTCTAATATCTTGGGGGTCTGCATGTTCAACGCCAATTTTACCACGCTTATTTTTAGCTTTCTCTCGATCTAAATACGCATGTTTAACGCCTGAAACATGTTCTGTAATCGTGTGTCGTATTTTATCACCTGGAAAGTCAGGGTCCGTTAATACAATCACCCCTCTTGTTTCTTGTGCATTTTGGATGACTGCTAACGTTTCTTTATTAATGGCACTACCATTTGTTTCAATCGTGTCACATTCAACAGCCGACTTTACACGTTCTGTATCATCTCTACCTTCTACGACGATAAATTCATTGATTTTCATAATAAAAATCCTTACCTTTCAAATTCATTTCACATATATTATAACTGCTCATCATATAAAAAATGAGAAAGATGCCGTGTGTCATGTTGCTAAAATCATACCATGACAGACACGGTTTAACATCTTTCTCAGACATATCATATTATTTTAATTTAAATAAACGTTCAGCATTTTCGGTAGTCTGACGACATACATCTTCATATGTCATTCCACGTAATTCTGCAATTTGTTGTGCAACTAAAGTCACACGTTCAGGTTCATTACGTTTACCTCTATAAGGATGAGGTGAAAGATAAGGCGCATCTGTTTCAACTAATAATCTATCCATAGGTACATGTTTTGCGACCTCTTTAGGTTGCTTAGCATTCTTAAACGTAACTGGACCACCTAAAGAAATATGGAAATTTAATTTATTAATAACCACATCTGCGATTTCAGGAGAACCACTAAAGCTATGCATAATGCCGCCTACTTCTTCAGCATGCTCTTCCATCAATATATCGACACAATCTTGCGTCGCTTCACGATTGTGAATAATAATAGGCAAGTTTACCCTTTTAGCGAGCGCAATTTGCTTTCTAAACACATCTTTTTGAACATCAGCTGGAGATTTATCCCAATGATAGTCTAATCCCATTTCTCCTATACCAATGACTTTAGGATGTTGTGCTAATTGTTCAATCCATTGTAAACGTTCATCTGTGAAATCAATAGCATCAACAGGGTGCCAACCAATAATGCCATAAATAAAATCATATTCATCTATTAATGTCATCGCACGTTCAATTGTCGGTGTATCAAAACCAACAACAAACATACGGTCAACACCTGCTTCTCTCGCACGAGAAATGACTTCAGTTAAATCTTCTGCATATTGTTCATCATTTAAATGGACATGTGTATCGATTAACATTTTATCTCTCCTCATTTTACACTTTATTACTATTTAATAACTGCACCATTTGGAATTGCACTTGGCAAGCTAACTAATGTTAAAACACCGTCTTTTTCAGCTGATAAAATCATTCCTTCAGATTTTTGGCCCATTAATTTTGCTGGTTTTAAGTTTGTAACTACTGCTACTTTTTTACCAATAATATCTTCTGGACGATAGAATTTAGCAATACCAGAAACAATTTGTCGTTGTTCTGAGCCTAAATCGATTTGAATTTTTAGTAATTTATCAGATTTTGGAACATTTTCAGCATCTGTAATAGTTGCCGCTTTAATTTCAACTTTGTCGAAATCTTTAATATCAATTTGTGCTTTACTTGGTACTTCCGCTTCTTCTTTAGGTTCTTCAGATTTTGGAGGTTGCATAGATTCTTTAATATATGCTATTTCCGCATCAGTATCTAAACGTGGGAAGATTGGCGTTGGTTTCTCAGTTACCATAATAGGTTGTTTCAATGCACCGTATTGCTCAAGGCTTTCTAATTCAAACAATTCAGGTTCATTAATATTTAATTGGTTGAAGATTTCTTTAGGTGCATGTGTTAAGAATGGACGTAATAACACTGCAGCATATCGAATATTTTCAACTAAATGTGCCATGACGTTACCAAGCATATCCTTTTGATGCTCATCTTTAGCTAATACCCATGGTGTCGTCTCATCAATATATTTATTCGTACGACTAATCAATTTCCATACCGTTGATAATGCCACAGAGAATTGGAAACTTTCCATACTTTCATTGAAGTGTTTCACTGTTTCAAGTGCCATTGCTTCCATATCTTCGTCTAACTCGTGTTTTGGTCCTTCGTAAGCAGGTAATTCACCTTGGAAGTACTTATTGATCATAGAAATCGTACGATTCACTAAGTTACCTAAATCGTTCGCTAAATCATAGTTTGTACGCTCTACAAAAGCTTCAGGTGTGAACACACCATCTGAACCAAATGGTAATTCGCGCATTAAATAGTAGCGTGTTGCATCTAAACCATAGCGGTCGATTAATACGTTTGGATCGACAACGTTACCTTTAGATTTACTCATTTTACCGTCTTTCATCAAAATCCAACCATGTGCAAATACCTTTTTAGGAAGTGGTAGGTCTAACGCCATTAATAAAATCGGCCAAATAATTGAGTGGAAACGTACAATTTCCTTCGCCATTAAATGTACATCTGCTGGCCAGTATTTTTGGAATAATGCATCGTCATCTGATAGATAACCTAATGAAGAAATATAGTTTACGAGTGCATCAATCCATACGTATACAACGTGTTTAGGATTTGATGGAACTCTAACACCCCAGTCAAATGATGTACGTGATACGGCTAAGTCTTCTAAACCTGGTTTAATAAAGTTATTAATCATTTCATTCTTTCTTGAAGGTGGTTGAATGAAATCTGGATTAGCATCATAAAACGCTAATAATTTATCTGTATATTTATTAATGTTAAAGAAATAACTTTCTTCTTTAACTAATTCAACTTCATGACCAGAATCCGGGCTTTTACCCCCGACGATTTTGCCATTTTCATATACAGGTTCTACTAATTGTGACTCAGTATAGTATGTTTCATCAGGTACTGAATACCATCCTTCATACTCACCAAGGTAAATGTCACCTTGTTTCAAAAGACGCTCAAATACTTTTTCAACTACTTGTTTATGACGTTCTTCTGTCGTACGGATGAAGTCATCATTAGAGATTTCTAGTTTACTCCAAAGCTTTTTAATACCACTGATCATTTCGTCTAAATACTCTAATTCAGTTTTACCTGCTTTTTGGGCTTTTTCTTGAATTTTTTGGCCATGTTCATCTGTACCAGTAAGGTAACGAACATCATAACCTTGCATACGCTTGTAACGTGAAATCACATCACCTGCTACCGTTGAATATGCATGACCGATATGTAAATTACCACTTGGATAATAAATTGGGGTTGTAATATAAAATGTTTCTTTCGCCATCAATAGTCCTCCTCATCATTTACAAAATAATACTATATACTTACGATTTGTTTTTATACATTTTGATACTTAAACGCATCACGATATTCCTTTAATATTTAGTTATTTATCATTATAACGCATATCCATTTTCTAGTGTCGTATCCTATTAACATTACCATAAATTCATTAATTTATGGGTGATTTCTAAGATTTTCATCGCCTAATTCCCTTGAAAAAATAATCAACCGATGTGTCTAATTTCGCTACATCATTCATTAACATTGTGGTATATGTCATAAACCTCTCCAGTCTTCATATGACGTTCTTCCGCAACTAACTTAATTGCTTTTTTAGGTTTGATCTTTTTTTCTGACATATAATGTTCAACATGTTCAGATATGGTCAATGATTCAAACCATTGTTCAGTTTCAAGAGGCTTAGCGCCCTCAATCAAAATAACAAATTCACCTTTTTGCATAATTTCATCTTGTTGAAATGCGTGTAATAAGTGTTCAACATCTTGCATGACAATTTGTTCGAACTTTTTCGTTAATTCACGACCAACTGCAACGCGTCTAGTCTCATCAATTTTCGCAATGGCTTTTAATGTTTCAACTACTCGAAAAGGAGATTCATAAATAATTAAAGTACTGTCTTGATACATTCTTTCCTGTAATATCGCGATCTTTTCTTTTTCTTTTCTAGGTAAAAAGCCTAAAAAAGTATACGTATAAGACGGTAAGCCACTTGCCATCAACGCAGTTAATCCAGCATTAGGTCCAGGTACCGTTTCGACATGAATATCATGATTATGGGCAGCAACTACTAATTCATAACCTGGATCACTTATTAAAGGTAAACCTGCATCAGACACTAATGCAACATTGTACCCTTCATTTAATAGATCAATTAAATATGCCGTTTGTTGCGTTTTATTATGTTCATGATACGATTTTAAAGGGGTTTGAATATCATAATGATTGCAAAGCTTTTTAGTCACTCGTGTGTCTTCGCAAGCTATGAAATCAACATGATTCAAAGTTTCAATTGCCCGAAAAGTAATATCACCTAGGTTACCAATAGGCGTCCCTACTAGATATAATGTCGCCATGTTTAACGCTCCCCAATCATTTTTAATTTTTGTTGTCTTGTAAATGTTTTAATTTCATATTCTCTGCGCATGGCTTCTGATTTTGAATCAAACATTTCTTGATAAACTAACACTACCGGGCGTCTTATTTTTGTATATTTAGCACCTTTTCCTGCATTATGCGTCGCAATACGTGCTTCTACATTTGTAGTATAACCTGTATATAATGAATCATCTTTGCATTTAACAATGTATACATAATGCTTAGCCATAATATACCTCTTTCATCTCATCAGTATAGTCACCCTGGTTGTTATAGATGTAAAATGGTGGTGCAATGGTTAACCCTTGATTACCATTCTTACGTCCCTCTACCACTATCGTAACAGCTGATTTGTCTATTTTACTATAAATAAATACTACACGTTTGGGTTCTATACTCGCGTTACGCATTTCGGTTAAGACATCCATCAACCTTTCAGCTCGATGAACCATCATGAGTCGGCCACCTTGCTTTAATAAATGACGTGCCGCCATCATACAATCCTCTAATGTACACTTAACCTCATGTCTTGCTATTTTATGTGCTTCCTTTTGATGCTGATTGCGTTGATTCGTTTTAAAGTAGGGTGGATTACACGTAACTAATGTATACTGCGATGGTTTGAAGTTTTGATATACTTCTTTTAAATCCATATGATGCATTAGCAATCGATCGTTTAAACGATTATATTCGAAACTGCGACGCGCCATATCAACGAGCTGTTCCTGTATCTCAATACTCTCTATAGGTTGTGAGCCCTTAGATGATAACAAGAGTGCAATCACACCATTTCCAGCACATAGATCTAGTATTTTGTCATTTTTTCTAACTTCAGTAAAATGCCCCAACAATAATGCATCCGTTGAAAATGAAAAAACATCGTCATTTTGGATAATTTTCAAATTTTCCTTAAATAAGTCATCAATACGCTCATTAACTTTTAACATGGTCTGTTTTCTCCTAAAAAAGAGATGTCTTTGCAACACATCAATATATTTCAAAGTGTTGAAATCCATCCCTCATCATTAACGTACGTTTTAAGCAATTGCAATGTATCTTAACAACGTACCTTCACCCATTAGCAATAAACATATGCCAAAGGTCTAACTATTTAACACATTCATACATAGTAAACAATCTTCACCATAGCGATGCTTACCAAATAGTTCTCCATTACAAATATGGAAGCCTTCACTATATAATACAGCGAGATTATCCTTACTTGGTAATGGTTTCTTTACATGTTTAATTGAACTTTTATTATCTTTTTCCTTACTCACTGGTTTGTTGTCTTTTTCAACACGGCTAGCAACTTTAACCGCTTCAACGTCTTGTTCGCTCTTAGCCATTAATGATTTTAAGTTATCATTTTCAACTTGTAATGCAACATTTTCTTCAATAAGTTGGATAGATAATGCTTTCAATTCACTCATTTCTTGATTTAATTGATTAACATTACTTTCAAGTCTTACAACTTTTTCAAATAGGTCATTGCGGTTCAAAAGTAACGTGCCTCCTTAATTAAAAGCTTCTAATTCTTCCATTTTATATTCTAATGGTTGTTCTAAACCATCGATTTTAACTTGCATTGAGATGTCTAAAATATTTAATCCGATAACTTGTCCCTTACCTTCAGGTGTCACAATCTTATCACCTAAATCAGGCAATTGTGCTCTTGCTTCTTCATAGAAATCATTTTCATATTTTAAGCAGCACATTAATCGACCACAAGCACCGGAAATTTTAGTTGGATTTAAAGATAAGTTTTGGTCTTTAGCCATCTTGATTGAAACCGGTTCAAAATCCCCTAAGAACGTTGCACAACATAGCGAACGTCCACATGGACCGATACCACCTAATAATTTCGCTTCATCTCGAACACCAATTTGTCTTAACTCAATACGCGTTTTTAAATTTTGAGCTAAATGTTTCACAAGTTTACGGAAATCAATGCGATCATCTGCTGTAAAATTAAAAATCACTTTTGATTTATCTAATGTATATTCGCAATTAACTAATCGCATATCCAACTGTTGTTCTTTAACTAAGTCTTTACATAACTGTAATGCATCGGTTGCATCTCTATCATTTTGATAATACGTTTCGATATCTTGATCAGTAGCAACACGTATGATTTCTTTTAAAGGTAATGTAACATCACCATCTTCAACGTCTTTAGGCGGGAATTTCACACTCCCAATTTCAATGCCACGTTTAGATTCGACAACAACCCAATCATTCACATTTACGTCTAAATCTTTAGGCGCATAATATTCCAATTTCCCAGCTTTTTGAAATTGTACACCTACGATATTTGGCATTCTAACTCACACCTTTGATTACTATTTGTTCAAATACAAGCGTCGGATTAACATTTTGCATTAATTTTTTGTGCGCTTCTGTAATTTGATCATACATGATAATAATTTGATTTAACGATAACTGGCTCGCATATTTTTCTGTGTTACCTTTTAAATCTGAGTATATAAAATGATGATCAATCCCTATTTTGGCATGCATAATATCTTCAAAAAATGCATTTACCGCTGCTAACGTTAGAGATTGTAACTTTCTATTTTTAGCATGCTTTAATAATTCTATTATTCCTATTAACGCCATAGGTTTATTTGTTAATAACAACTCACACCAATGTAAGATTACTTTCCTAAGTGCGACTAAATCATGTTCTTCATTTAAACCTTTAGCTGTTTCGAGTTGCGTAGTATAGCTACTTAACATTTCCGCTACAGCTCTATTGATATCTTCTTCAACTAATCTATCTATAAAGTGCTGTTTATCACTTGGTTTAAAATAAACATGCTGACAACGTGAATGAATTGTATCTAGAATTTGTTCTGGCTTCGTTGATAGCAAAATGGCTATCGTATTCTCAGGAGGCTCTTCTAAAAATTTTAATATACTATTTTCTCCTTGAACAGTAAGCTTTTCAAAGTCCTCAATAATATAAACTTTATGTGTGCCTTCAATTGGTAATTGATTCATTCGGTGAACCAATTGTTCAATTTGTTCTTTCTTAATTGAATTCTCCTCAGATGACACATACATGAAATCTGGTTGGTTGAACGTTTCTACTTTCATTTCACATTGTTGATTCCCATTACATAGAATAAGTTTTGCAAATTCCATCGCGACGTGCTTCATTGATTGAGCATCATCACCTTCAAACAAATAGGCGTGCGATAGTTTATTTGAATGATACGCATTCGCTAATTTTTGTTGTTCATCCATGCTTGCTTACTCCTTATTCAACTTTATAATATAAAAAGAGGTTAGGACCAAAGCATTTAGAATTTAGGCAAACTCATTGATAAGCAACATTATGACTCAAATTTTGTCGAATCACGCTTCTCTACAACGTAACATGTTGCAAATGAGTTTACTAAACCTGCCTTTAAACACCATGCATTAGTGTCCCAGAGCATAAGCCGTTTTGTCCCAACCTCGAATACTGTATATTCATCTAAGGTGTCTTAATTTCATTTTCATTGTTTTAAAATTTATTTATTAAAATCTATGGAATGATTCGACTGGCATTACAAATACTGTAGCGCCTCCCACTTCCACTTCAACAGGATATGGTATGTATGAATCTGCACTACCACCCATTGGTGTCATTGGTGAAACAAGTTGATCTCTATTACCACAAGTATGATCGATAACTGATAAAATATCATCTACACGATCATCATCTACACCACATAAGAAAGTAGTGTTACCGGCTCTTAAAAATCCACCAGTCGTTGCTAATTTTGTAGCTCTAAAGTTATTTTTTACGAGTTGGTCTGAAAGTTCCTGACTATCCTGATCTTGAACGATCGCTATAATCATCTTCATCTTAAAACACCTCTTCTAGTTATTATATCATAATTATTTTAAAAAATTTAAGATTATCTCATAAGTTTCATTGACTACATCATCAATATGACGTGTCGCATCTACTACTGCGAAACGCTCAGGTGTTTCTTGAATGATTTGTCGATATCCTTCAATCACCTTCTCGTGAAACGCAATATCTTCTTTATCAAGTCGATTCTGATCTCGTTGGTTTTTGAGAATTCTATCTCTACCAACTTCAGCCGTAATGTCTAAATAAACCGTCAAATCTGGATAAAGTCCATTAATTGCAAAGTCATTTAATTGTTTCACTTCTTCAATACCTATACCCCTTGCATAACCTTGATATGCAAGAGAACTATCAATATATCTATCACATAAGACAATTTTATCATCTTTCAACGCAGGCACAACTTTTTCTACTAGATGCTCTCTTCTTGATGCAGCAAATAGCATTGCTTCCGTGCGAATATCCATGTTTGCACCTTCCAATACCACCTTACGTATTTCTTCACCCGTTGGCACACCGCCTGGTTCTCTAGTAGCAATTAATTGATAATCCTGTGCTAACTTTTCAGACACACGTTGCAATATAGTTGTCTTACCTGAACCCTCAGGACCCTCAAACGTTATAAATGCCGACATTTCATTCATCCTTAACTAATATTTTTTCATTTTTTATACCTTCAACTTTATCACCTTTTTGAAGGTATTCTCGCATTAATTTTATCATATTTCGGGTTATTCTTTCCCCTTTTAAATAAACAGGAATTCCCGGTGGATATGGTATAATATGCGCTGCTAAAATGCTATCCTCAGCATGATCAATATGCATCCATGTTACTTCACCATTCTCACTAGGGAAATACTTGCCTTCATCGACTGGAAGTTGAATCGATGACATTGGTTTACGCGTTGAACGTACTGGCAAGTTCAAATAAGTGATTTTGCTTAATAATGCTTCGAATGGATACGTATCATCTTCATGCCATAATGGCAACACAAGCAACACTTGCTTATCATCAGCTAATTCAACATATATACCTAATTGTTCAAACCATGTTTGTATTTCAAATCCAGAATATCCCGGATATTGAATTAATAATTTTAAAGGATCACTCACACAGACTGTAGTTAATCCAGTCTTATTTAATGTATCTATAAGTTGCTTTCTTTTTTCCAAAAATATGGAACTATCATAATCAACATAAAATTGGTGTGCGAGTTCAAGGCTAGCCATAACTAAATACGATGGACTTGACGTTTGAAAATACCCTAAATATCGAACTATTTCATCTTTTAACGGGGCATTTTTATGAATAAATAATATGGAACCCATCGTGAGCGCAGGCAACGTTTTATGATAAGACTGCACCACAAAATCCGCACCACTTTCTAGCGCCGACTTAGGAAAATGGTCTAAGTTAAAATGGGCACCATGGGCTTCATCAACTAATACTGGGATTGCTTCACTATGTGCTCTATCAACAAATTCATTAATATCAAAACATTCACCATAATAATTTGGATATGTGACAATTGCTAACTTTTGATGATTAAACTTCATATTATGTACGTCTGGACCTAAGTATTGATCACTATCCTTACTTTTAGTCATCGCAAGTATATCCGCAGGTTGTTGTACAATATCTAAGCCATGAAAGACGGACTTGTGAACATTACGACTAATTAAATAGTCCCCGTTTCTTTTTGAAAAGGATTGTATCACTGATAAAATGCCTGATGTTGTACCATTAATTAAGAAATAGGCATTATAGTCTGGATGTTTACGACAATGCTGCATACTTTGCAATATGATATCTTCAGGGTGATGTAAATCATCTAAACCAGTAATTTCGGTCATATCCATTTTAAAGTCTAAATTTTTTATATGGCCAATTGTCCCATTTTTATGACCAGGTACGTGTAATGAAATAGCCTTTTCATTAACCAATTGAGATAATTTTTCAAAAATTGGAAGTTCCATACTATACACACTTTCTAACAGATTTAGCGCACTTGCGATAAATCATCATCGCCATTACGTTGCTCAATCCACTTCGTTTTTAATAACCCCATAACATAAGAATCTTTGTACTTCCCTTGTGTATAAAAGTGTTCTTTTAATTCACCTTCAATAGTAAAGCCTGCCTTTTTATATATGTGCACGGCTTTTTCATTATTCACATCTACATAGAGATATACTTTATTCAAGTTCAAGACTAAAAAGGCATAATCAATCGCCATTTTAAAGGCTTTTTTAGCATATCCTTTATTACCATATTGACTGTCTATAATAATTTGAATTTCACAATTTCTATGTACAAAATTGATTTCTACTAGCTCTACTACACCGATAGATGTCTGATTATCTTCAATAATAAATCGTCTTTCTGATTCATCTAAAATGTGTTTTTGATATAACGTTTTTAATTCACTTAATGACTCATATGGCTCTTCAAACCAATAAGACATAATCGTATATTCATTATTGAGATGATGTACAAATTGTAAATCTGTTTCTTCTAATGCTCTAATTATCATTTTTAGCACTCCTTTAATTACAGTTTATGCAAGTAAATTAATGAAGTAAAGTAACTCAATAATTTTATTTGTTGGATATTTTATTTCAGAATATAAAGTTGAAATTTATAGCCTTTTAATTTTAAGCATAAAAAAAGAGACCTTTCGATCTCGATATCGGCTCATCGCATCCATACGATTTGCCTGGCAACGTCCTACTCTAGCGGAACGTTAATCGGCTACCATCGCCGCTAAGAATCTTACTTTACTTCGAGGCAAGTGCTCGCATCTTTCTTCCTTTTCTAAAATTGCTTGCTCTTTTAGCTCAACTAAACTCGCTTCTCAATTTTCTCAATTCATCAGCTTCAAACGCTTTCTCTTCGTTAAGCCATTATACATATATATCATTAAATTTTCGGTTTGATTTTAAGCATAAAAAAAAGAGACCTTACGGTCTCAGTACTTTGCCTGGCAACGTCCTACTCTAGCGGAACGTAAATCCAACTACCATCGGCGCTAAGGAGCTTAACTTCTGTGTTCGGCATGGGAACAGGTGTGACCTCCTTGCCATTGTCAACA